>NZ_JARVRG010000001.1:0-113317 GCF_030209795.1 Arthrobacter sp. efr-133-R2A-63
CCAGGGCTTCATCAGGATCCTCGCAGCCGGCCACCGGATCCCAGCTGATCGACTGTGGCCACCCGGAAATGTCCTGCAGGTCGAACACTTCGACGGTGCCCTGCTCCCGGCGGCGCAGCGCCGTGAGCTGCAGCAGGTCGATCTTCGTCGAGGTGGTCAGCACCGGGCCGGGGGCATCCACGACGATGCCGACTGCCAGCCACAAGGTCTTGCCTGATCGCTGGGGCGCGTAGACCCACATCGAGTCTTCGTGCTGCACGTACAGGACTTCCCCGTCCAGCTTGCACAGGGCCACGATGATGTCTTCCTCGGAGGCGTCCTCGGGCAAGGTGAGAGCCTGCCGGGCCTGCTTCAGAGCTGCTTTGCGCCCCATCCGGTGTTCAAGGTCCTTGTACCGGGGAAGGCCGCTGTCTTCAGGCTTCGCGCCGAACACGGTCATGGACAACCAGACGGCCCCAAGGAACGCGGCCAGGAGCAGGACAACCAGAATCCAAGTGGACGCCGCCGGCCATTGGAAGCGGCCTGCCCTGACGGTTGTGCCCAGCTCCACCGGGTTCCAGGAGATCCTGCCGGTGGGTGTGAAGAACTCCCCGATCTCCAAGGCCAGAAACGCGCAGAGCAGCAGCACGGCCGCACTGCCGGCCAGGATCCGGATCAGAATCGTTTCGGACGAAACCGGCTTGCTCATGCGACGACCTCCTCTTCCCGCTCGGTGAGTGCCTGGACGAGGTCCAGGGTCGCTGCGGACTTCATGGCCTTGTCCGTGTCGGTCAGGGCCACCTCGAGCGGGCTGCGCAGGTGAATGGCCACGAACGGATCCAAGGACCCGATCTTCATCAGGCACGTGGCCTTCTGCAGCTTGCCGATGTCGTCCGCGGACCCGGGCGGGAGGTTGAACAGCCTGGCACAGGCCACGGCGTCTTCGCGCTTACCCTGCTTGTAGAGGAACACCGTCCCACATTCCTTCAGCATCGCGATCGCCGGACTGTCCTGGGGAATGTCGGAGATGTGGTGGAACGCGAACTGGCAGGAGAGCGACAAGGCGCGGGAGAGCTTGGTGTTGCGGCGGGTGACCTTCGCGACCGAGCCCTGCACGGTGTGCCAGGCTTCCTCGATCAGCAAAGTGGTAGGTACCGGCGTCTTTTGCCGGTACAGGGTGTTCGCCAGCCAGGTGTTGATGATCGTCATGACCAGGGGCAGGGCCGGGCCGTCTTCGGGTAGCAAGGACACGTCGAAGACCGTGAGCCCGCCACTGAGTTCGATGTCCGGGCTGGTCGGCCCGTCGATCAGCCCGGCCAGGTCATCTTCGATCATGCGTTCGAGCTCGAACGCCGGATCCAGTCCCCACTCCTTCAACTGCTCCACGGTCAGGTTCGCGTCCGCAGCCGCCGACGCATCCGGGGCGTAAAGGGCCGCCAGCACATCCCGGATGTCCGCGTCCCGTCCCGTTCCGCGGACGGAGGCCAGCGCCTGCCGGTGCGCCATACGCACAGCCTTGCCCTCCTTGGGCGTCAGACGGCGTTCCAGGGCTTCCTCGGTGACGGCCCGCAGCAGCATCGACTGCCCGGCCGGGGTCTCGGCCGCCGCCTCGCTGTCGTGGTCCTCTTCATCCAGGCGGGCCGCGATCCTTGGATCCAGGATGTTGATCCGGGATCCGCCGCCGCCGATCCGGAACTTCACGGGCGTCACGCCCAGGGCCCTGGCCAGCGGAGTGTATTCACCGGCTCTGATGTCCAGCTGGTACTTCTTGTCGATGACCACGATGCGCCGCCCCAGGATCAGCTGGCGCAGCACACCCCAGGTCTTCATCGCCGAGGACTTTCCCTGCCCCAGATCGCCGATGTAGCAGACGTTGGGGGACTCCAGGGTTTCGCCGTAGGAGCTGAACACATCGTGGACGATCATCCACCCGGACCCGGCGTCCACCCCGAACAGCAGACCCCGGTGCGAGGTCGGGGGCGAGGCGATGGCCATGTGCGCGAATTCCATCTGCCGGGTCGAGGACAGGATCCCCGGGGCGGCCGGATCGTAGTACCCGAGCGTGGAAGCGAACTTCCATGCCCGCTCATGGTGCCACCGGAGAGGAGTGTTGGACGCGTCCAGCTCGGCCCGCTCCCTGGCGGCGGCCTCCTTCCGGGCGCGCTTCTTCGCCGCCCTGCCGTTTTGTGTCGTTTTGGCGTTCTTGGCCCGTTCCGGACCCTCGGGTCTCATGTGCGCGGCACGGTCCGGTCCGGCCTGGGTTCCGGCCTGGGCGGCCGCGCGGATGCTGCGCCGGGACTTCCGGGCAACAGCCCACGGCAGCGAGAACCGTTTGACCGCGGCGGTGGTCCCCGCGTCCGGCCGGGGTGTGGTGTCGGTGGTGTTCATCGGATCCCCCTGGTGAAAGGCATGGTGGTGATCAGGGCCAGATCATTGCGTTGGTCCAGCCAGTCGATTTGTTCAATCCCGGCGTCGGCGGCCGCGGCTTCGATGATGTCGGCGGTGCCCAGGATCTCGTCCTCGTGCTCGACCGAGTAGGAGATGTACAGGCCGTAGGCGGCGCCGTGGTGGCCGGAGCCGGGTTTCAGGTCCAGCAGGCGCTGGTGGGAGGCGTTGAGCAGGACCTCCTCGCTTCCGTCGGTCACGACACCGGATTTGGCGACCTGTTTGCCCCGGGCCCGGTCCATGGCCGCGTGTGAGCGGGCCTTTCCGCGGGCCGCGCGCGCATCCTGGAGTTCAATGACCACGGACACGCTGTGGACCACGGCCGGCTGGATTCCGCTGATCACGGCCTTCAGAGCCTGGACGGGGATCGCTTCGGGGCTGAACGCAGTGGCCGGGACATACCCGGTGCGGGTGTGCCAGGAACCGTTCACGATGACCGAATGGGGCGAGGATGCGCCGTCCAGGTGCTGCCAGCAGTCCATCAGGTCCGCGCCGGCGGTGTCGTCAATGTCGAAGCCCGGGTCCTGCAGGTGACGCAGCAACGCCGCCATGTTTTCAGGCCCCAAGGGCCGGAAGGCCTGAACGGAGCCCATCATCTCGGCCTGGGACATCGCCGAGCGGACTTCCTGGTAGATGGCCTTGCCGTATCCGAGATCTCCCGGGCCAAGGGCGCGGGCCTTGCGGGAGAGTTTCTCCGAGACCGGGATCCGGAACGTCTCGTAGCTGCGGTGCTGCTCAGCCCTGGACTGCACAAGATCGCACAACTCTCCATAGGACGTCAACAACACCTTCGGGACCCCGGCAGGGATGCGACGGTGGATCCACAACAGGTGATCCGCGGAGTCCACCGGCACCGCACGGGCAAGGGACTGGACATGGCTGACCAGGTGCTGCCGGCGTGCCAGACGGGAGAGCATCAGCCCGTGCGCGATGTGCCCGGCATCTTCGCGGTGTTCTTCGCGGATCCCCGAGCTCGTGCCCAGCGTCTCCAAGGTCACCGTGTAGTAGGGCTTCTTGATCTTGCCCTGGTGACGGAAAATCACCATCGGCCCCTCCGGCGAGTCGTACACGAAGTGGCGCACGTTACCGACCATCAACGGTGCGTTGTTCCGGTGCCGGAGAGGAACATCGATCATGCCGTGCTCGTCGGCCTCTTCCCGCCGGGACTTCGGGGCCTTCACTCGCCGGGTCTGCGGGCGGTCCTTCACCGGGGTGAAGTTCACGGTGCCCTTGCGCCGGCGATGCTTCCGGTGCCGGGCCTCCACGAACAACGCCCCCAGGGACCGGTCCCCGGAGAACTTGTTCGGTGTCGTCAACACGACACCGGTCAGCAGCACCGCTGCCGCGCCCAGCAGCGAAAGCACCGAAATCGGCCCGGCCGAGAGCAACACCATGACCGTGACGAGGACGGCGACGCCCAGGCCCGCCCATTCCGGAGGCGTCCGCTTGCCGCCGAACAACCCGCGGCCGCCGACCTCACCGCCGATCACCACCATCCGTGCCATGACCTACCCGCTTCCCGCTCGAAAAAGAATCATTTTTGGCCGCTGTCAGCGGCCGCTGATGTGGTCGGTATCCGGGACCATCGAGCCCGTCGACCGCTTCCCGCGCAGCCCCGCCTGACGGGCCGTTTCCCGGCCTGCCAGCAGGAACGCCGCCGCCCCTCCGGCCGCGATCTTCCCGGACCCCCGGACCACAGCCCCGGCACCGGACCTCCGCCCCTGCCCGGCCCCTTCCTGCCCGGCCCCGTCCTGTCCGGAGCCGCTCGTGCTGGTCCTGGCATCGCGCTGCAGCTGGCCGATGTTCCGGCCGTCCGGGCCGGGCTCCGTTCCCTGCCCGGATCCGCCGGAGTTCCCGGAGGGGGTGGACGGGGTCGAGGATCCCCTGTTGGTCCCAGGATCGGCGGAACGGTTGTGGGCGATCCGGCGGTTCCGGATCAGCGCATCAACCCCGGCACCTGCCCCGGCAACCATCGCCGCGCCGGCCACGGACTCGCGGCCGGCGCCCAGACCCGTCGCAGATGAAGGCAGCAGCGGAACGAACTTGAATAGCAGCGCCGGCGAGAAGGCCAGAAGCAGCATCGCGGACCCGGCCATGAAGACACTGGCCGCGTTGACCATCGCATCGTCGGTGCCGCCGCCCTGGAAGGCCGGGCGGGTGGAAATGAAGGTGAAGACCGCGCCCATCAGCAGCACCAGGACCGGTTTGGACAAGCCGATGGCAATCCACAAGGTGCCGGTCTTGGCCACCCGCTGCCGGTATTCGGGATGGATCATGAAGCCGATCATCACGGCGATACCGACCCCCATCAGGTACAGCGCGAAGGGCTGAAGGAAGAACATCGCCAGCAGGCCCCACGCGCCCAGGAACAACAGTCCATAGACGACGACCGCGACCAAGGGTCCGAACACGCCGTTGGACTGGTAGGAAGCGAAGCGGGCAATGACTTCCATGAACGTGGCAATATGGCCTGCGGTCCAGCCGCTGAACGCCTCGGTCAACCCGCTGATCCAGGAATTGAGCTGGTATCCGATCGCCGGCCCGAACAGCACCAGGATGATCGACAAGGGCCCGTACCAGAACAACGATTTCTGGGCTTCCTCAAGGTCCACGTCCTCGTTGGAGACGTCTTTCCAGAGCTTGAAGTACATCAGTGCCAGAACGACGATGCCGACGGCCGCGAACGCCGCCCAGGTATTGCGGAACTCGTCATCCATCGACAGGGCAGAGGTCTTCAGGAGGTTGTTCATCACCTCGTTCGTGGACTTCACCGCCTCGTCCTTGACCGTGTTTGCGAACTTCTCAAACCCGTCCTTCGCGTTCGCAATGAACGCCACCGTGTCCACCGTGCCCAACACGAACTGCCCGCCCGGAGACAGCTGCAACGCCACCCGCGTCGCAGCACCCAGCACCGGAGCGTACTGTTTCCACATCTCAGCGGCCGTGCATGTGAGGATTGCCGCCTGGGGAGCCTTGACTTGAGTCAAGCCGGCACAGAACGGCTTTCCGTCCTTCGTTTGGTCGAATGCCATCGATTGCTCAGGTGTGGTTAGGAACGTTCCGTATGCGTCAGCGGACACCTTCTCGCAATCAGCCCCGGTCATGGACGCATTGAAAGCGAAAACACCACAAACCTGCTTGGCGAGTTGCTTGTTCATGTCGTTGCGGATCGTGGTGCGTTGCTCCGTTGGCAGACCGGCGAGTCGTTTGGCCTGGTCTGAGTTCAAAGTCTGGCCCGCTGTGGGCTGGCCATCGTCGGCGTAGGCTGCCTGGGCACTTACCACTCCGAGACTCAGGAACACCACCAGAAACGACGCGATGGCCCTGATGCGGTTAGCGCGTAGCATTCGCATACTCAATCCACCCCTCACGACCCTTGCCCTGGAACAGAGCATTGAGATCCTTGGCCGTCAGAACCGGCAGGGTCTGGGAAAAACCCTCTAGCTGCATGGCAGGACCTGCGTCCTTAACCCGACCTCCCATCGTCGGATCCCCAGAGGGCTGGAAGGCGTTCGCAAACTTCCAGTCCCCGTCCCACGCCAACTCGACTTCCGCTGTCGAGAACGCCGGACGAGGAGCGGTGGTGACCTGCGCGGTCAGGCTCCCAGAAAACACCTGAATGAGGGCGCTATTTTTCGCCTCACACGATGCCAAACGGTAGAGTCCGCCGGCCTTCACATCGGAGCGGTCTATCCAGCCCCCGTCGAATCCACCCTCTTGCATCGCCTTGTTCATGGCATTCGAGTCGTTTAGTTGAAGTGTGAGATCTTTTTGCGGGCCGGGGAGGCTGACCTGCAGGAGGGCTTTCTTCTGGGTTTCCCACGTCTTCGCATTGAAATCAGCCCGTAGGGGCAGGTAGTTGGCGGCTGCCTGGGCCGCGGAGTCGCAGGATCCGTCGTAACCGATGGGGGTTTTCCCGTCGGCTGCGGTCTTCGTCCCGCCCTGGCCGACTGCGAGCTGGGAGACCGGGAAGCCAAGCTTCCCGGACGGTCCAAGCCCGGGCTGTGAGCTTGGCGGGGCCGGGGAGCCGGGGCGCAGGCTCATGACCAGCGCCGAGGCGACAGCCGCGACGATGACAACGGCCACGGCGATCAGGAGTTTCCAACGTCCGCGCATCGACTATCCTCCGATCGCGCCGACGAGCGCCAGGATGAAGCCCAGGATCACGCCGGCCCCGGCGGTGCAGCCAAACGAGATCGCGGTCTTCTTGGCCCCGTCGGCACCATCGGCAATGTCATCGGTGTGCCCGCGCTTGCGGGCGATGCCCCACTTGGCCAGGTTCCACAGGAACGCTCCGGCGACCAGGACCAAGGCAAGGCCCCAGATGCCGCCGATGATCAGGGAAGCGGCGTTTTTGAACTTCACGCCGAAAACGTCGAAGTTCGGCTTCGTCCAATCCAGGGGGTTGTCTACGAAGGGCACCGCGGAGCGGATGATGATTTCGGATTTCAAGGCAGTGAACATGGGCTTCTTTCCTAGCGGGCGGTGGGGGCGGTAGGGGCATCGACGGCAAGGAGGCCGTTGGCGATCTCGGCGGAGGCCCGCTCGAACGCGCGCCTGGCCGGGTCGCCGACCAGTTGCCAGTCGATGATGGACCCTGTATCCAGGGCCGTGTCGTAGGGGATGTCAACAACGGTCCGGACCGCAGCGCTGAGTGCTTCGCGCAGCTTCTTCTGTTCCGCGGTGGCTTCCTTCCAGCCCGCGCCCTGGGTGACCAGAACGACGGCGTTGGCCACGAGGTCCTTGTAACGGGGATTGCCGGTGTGGTCGGACATCGATTCCAGCTGCTCGATCATCCTCAGGGCCGAGACGACGGCGTTGCGTTTGAGGGTGGTCGGGATGACCAGTTGGTCCGTCACCTCGACGGCTGCCAGCCAGTTCGCCGAACGGGTGTTGTTGCCCGTGTCCACGATGATGGTGTCGTAGAACCTCGCCACCACCGTGTGGAGGCGGTTGAACTCGTCCACGCCGATGGACTTCATGCGGTCCGGGTCTTCGTCCGAGACCAGAACGTGGAAGCCGTTGTTGCCCTGGTGCCGGGTGTAGTAGCTCAGTTCGCCCTTGCGGGCCTGTACGGTCTCGAAGGACTCCAACACCCGCAGCAAATCCCAGACCGTGCGGGTCGAGTCGTTGGAATTCGTCCTGACACCGGCCGTTCCCATGGTCTCGTTGTTGTCCCACACCAGAGTCTGCAGCGCGGAGTGGATCCCGAAGGTCGAGCCCAGGCCGATGCTGCACGTGGTCTTCCCGATACCGCCCAAGGGTTGGGCGACCATGATATTCATCGGGCGGGAGTAAATCCGCTGGATTGCGGCGATATCGGAACGGCGGGCCAGTTCCGCGGCTCCGACCTTCGGGCTGATCAATCCGAAGCTCACCGCCCGCAGGAATGCCTGCCAGCCCGTGGTGGGAGGCAGCTGGTCATCGACGTTCTCCTTGCGCAGGATCGCCGCACTGCGCCGGCCGCGCACCAACGGTTCGGTCTCGGACCGGTCAACAATCATTGACGGGATTTCCTCAGCGGCGGGGGCTTGATCGGCCGAAGGCGCAACAACCTTCAGCGCCGGCTCCGGAACAGCAGCAGCGGCCTCGGCCTCGGTCTCGGTCTCGGTGTAGGGCTCGGTCAGATTAATGGGAGAACGGCTGGACCGCTCACTCCCCTGCCAGTTCGTGCTCATCGAATGGTTCCTTTCATGGATGCGTGATGGTGGGTTGCCGGCGCCGTGCTCATTTGGCACCTTCCGGGACGACGAAACGGACGACCTTGAACGGGGCGTCCTTGCCGGTGCGGTGCAGCTGCACACCGTAGGTCCCCGCCGGGGATCCAAACCGTGCCAGGACGGCGTACCCGTTGCTTTCGTCGATCGAGAGATCCCCGGCGCCGAAGGTGCTGATCGGGATCAGTGACGGGTCAACATAGGCGTAGTCTTCCGCCGCGGCCGGGGTAAGCAGCGGCTTCAAATCGGCGAACCACTTCTCCTCCCCCACCGAGGGGCGGGCGTACAGGGTCATGGCTTTGGTGGCCAGGTCCAAAGCGGCGGCCTTGGACGACTGGTCCCAGGCAACCGAAGACGCAGCGGGGGCATTCGGGTCGACCTGCGGGTGTTCGCCCACCGTCGGAGCGGATGAAGCCTGGGCCTGTTGGGTAGGTGTCGAGTCGCTGGCCGGTGCCGTGGAAGCGCAGCCGGCCAAAACGACGGCCACGGCGACCGCGGCAGCGACCATGTAGTTGGTGGGCAGCATGGTGGTTACCTCTGATCTGCTTTGCTCGGGATGTACAGGTAGGCGCTGGCGAAGCCAGCGGGAACCTCGATCGTGGAATACCGGTGGTCATTGGGCGGGGCCATGCCGTTGTACTGCTCGATGATGATCCGGTCCCCCATGACTGCTTTCACCACAGCCACGTGCCCCATGGGCCCGGTGTAAAGATTCGGAGACTGGAAACCTGCGTCGAACCAGGCAATCGCCCCAACGACGGGCGT
Organism: Arthrobacter sp. efr-133-R2A-63; assembly: GCF_030209795.1. NCBI lineage: Bacteria > Bacillati > Actinomycetota > Actinomycetes > Micrococcales > Micrococcaceae > Arthrobacter > Arthrobacter sp. efr-133-R2A-63. Next base: position 8,907 of record NZ_JARVRG010000001.1, read on the forward strand.
CTTGCTCGTGGGCCAGCTCTGCCGGTCCCAGGCGGCCTTCCACGTCACCGCGTTCCCGGCCCCGATGGATCCCGGCGTGAACTTCGCCCCCGGGCCCACCTGCTGCATCAGCCGGTACCAGGCAAAGTCCACGCACTCCCGGAAATAGAACGAGGTAGCAGTGTTCAAGCTGCCGTCAGGGCAGGTGTAACCGGCTTCGATGATGCAGTGAGGTTTACCCGCGTTCGGGTAGTCATCGCCCTCCCCCACCGTGCCGGCATTGCTCGTGCAACCGGATGCCGGGACGGTGCTCCCGGCCCTTGCCGAATACACTTCGGTTGCCGGTCCCCAGAACGGGGCGTAGTGATAGGGGTCCGCGTTGCGCTGGGTACGGTTCGCCGCGATTGTCGGAGGAAGCGACTCCCACCCAGAAACCCGTTGGAGTGCCTTGAAGAAATTAGTTGCACTGATCGTCGGGTCCATGCGATCCGCATACGAACCCCACGATCCGTTGGCCCGCTGCTGGAACAATCCCCGCGAATCAGGACCCGGGCCATCCCCGTAGTCCAGGACCTTCAGGGAAGACTCGCCCATCGCGGTCATCACCCCAATGGTCTGGCCCGTCGCGGACAGGCCCAGCGCTTTGCCGGCGGCGATGATTTTGTCCGCGTTCTCCAGCTGCACTCCGGAATAGCCGGCGATGTTCCCATCCGGCGCCGGGGATCCCGACGCCCGTCCGGCTGCATCAACGAGCGGTGAGCAGGCGCCGGCAGCAACAGGGGTGTCGCTGTTGTTGTCATCGAGCACGACAACAACACCAACGACAAGAACCAGAATCGCTCCGAGCGCAGCACCAACGGCCTTAACCATTGCCGGCCCGTTCTCTTGCAAGCGCTCGTGTCAGCGGGATGGCGGCAACACTCCTCCGGGGCCAAGCGTCAGCGATCCACAGCTGACCAGCCGACTCGACCGTCAGGACCACATCAGGGCGGCGGAGCCGGAAAACGACACCAGGGCGCTTGTCTCCGAAGACCTCCGCCGCAGGATGCAGGGTCAGATTCCCGGTACTGACCAACTCCCCAAGAACCGCCTCAACATCACCCAGGGCACCGGCACGTCCCGCGACCTCGGTCGCGGACGTCACACCGGCGCAGCGGCCATCCACCAGCTCGTTGTCATCGATCATCCCCAACATGACAGTCAGGACCTTCCGATGGTCTTCCGGGACGTCAAGGCTGTTGATCCATCCGGCGAACCCTTCACGTTCGGCGGCAGCACGGTCTGACAGGAACGGTGTTGCCGGCCACATCACCCCGAAAGGCAACAAACTTGCCATCTCCATCACTCCCCCTTGCTCCGGACGATCACTCCCTACCAGTCGGTCCCGACAAAATCCATCGATTGGAACCGGGCAAAGTCTCTCCCATACCGCCGGTATGTTCTTGTCACATCCCCCAAGCGAGACCCATCCCACCGGCTGCGCGAAACAAACACGTCATAAAACAGGTCGATCGGTATGACAAGCTTAGCGCATAGTTTAACTATGCGCTAAGCTCTGCGTATGACCAAGTTCAAATGGTTGGGGCAAGATATAACTCATGCCTCGATATGTCCGACCGAAAGCGCCAGCCTCCCTGGAGGCGGCAATTGACGCGTTCGGCGGCAATCACGCGAAGGTTGCCGTCCTTGGCTTCCTCACAGAAAAGGGCCCCGCCACGGCGGCCGAGGTTGCCGACGGAACGGGGCTGGGTCGTCCGACAGTCAAAGCACACCTGTATCAGCTCGCGGACGCCGGGGTGGTCGTTGCCGACCCGGCGCGAGTGCTTCCCGTGGAAGACCGCACCGGGCGGCGGGTCAAATATTCGGTGGTCACGGATGAGCTCCGCCGCCACTACGAGGCCCTGGGCAGGTCCTTCGGGCTTGTCGATTAGCTGGGATTCACCGCATGATTTGAGTCGCGTAATTGAGCGCTCAGGCAAGATGGAGTACCGAAACCAGAGGGGCTTCACCGAGACGTCCAGCCAACTTCAGCTTCCCCTACGGCCGGTACACGACCACGCCATCATTGTCCGTCGGCGCGCTCAGGCGGGGACGGAGTCGGAGTGACCGAAAGGGGCTAACTCTCCACTGGAGGAGGCACGAGGACTTAGTGAGGATGATGTTGATTTCGGCACGTGTTTCTGTTTCAACACGCCGAAAGCTGTTTCAGTTTCAATGCCGGGATAGATCACTCCTCGGTGATAGTTTCGGTTTCAGAGATGCCGAATTACCCAGCAATTCGACTCTCAGGGTCCACTAAGACATTCGGCCCGACCAATCTATTGAAGCAACGGCGGCTTTCAACTGCCGAGTTCAAAGGACAGGGATGATGGCACCAATAACCCGCACAGGCAGGCGCTCCAAAGGCGACCGCAAATTCGTCGGATTCCGCATCGCTACACCGAAGGCAGACGCAATGGACCTCATTGCCAAAGCTGAGGGGTACCAGTACGTAAGCGACTGGCTGTCCGACTTGGTCGACCAACGCCTGGCCAACACCAACCTTCACGCAATAGTTCAGCAGGAGGAGTTGCCCCTTAGGCGCTTAGCCTCATAAAAGAAGAAGGCCCGCATTAAGCGGGCCTTCGACGAAGATTGAGACTTACTTTCTGGATTGCTGGCCGGCGAGACAGTAAGTAAGTCGAGTGGTTGACCCTCACAGGCCCACCTTTTTGCTGCTATAAAACCAGTCTGGCAGGACTGGCCCTTTGTCATTCCATTCGACAGGAACAAGGTTATCGTACCCCAGCACGCGATCGTGCTGCCAGCTGCCTTCGGCGTTGGCGTGTCGCGCGATTCAAATGACCCCGCACAACTGTGGGCTGCACTTGCACCCATGCTCGCCGGACAGCCGCGCGTCCGGCTCTCCAAGGACGCCGGAAAGACCTACCCGCAGAAGCACGAACGTGCCCTGACTGAGGCGCTCCCCGCCCTCCCTGCCGCGGTCCGGATCTTCGGCAAAGACGGTACTTGTGCCGCGATCTTCCTTGACTTCGACTCCGCTGTCGCAGGCACTGACTGGGTTCAGGCCGACGTCCGGGCTGTCCAGGCCTGGCTGCACCGCTGCGGAGCCCGCTGGATTGAGGACTACTCGCCCAACGGCGGACGCCACGTCTACATCCCGCTGGCTGAACGTGTGACTTTCTCTGAAGCACGTGATCTTGTCGAAGCTCTGGGCACCCGGTACCGGACTCTGGACAAGACCCCGCACCAGAACATCCTTCACGGCTGCATGCGCACCCCCGGTTCGCCGCACAAGCACGGCGGCCACCAGCAGCTCGCCATGTCACTTTCCATGGCTTACGACGTTGCCCGCCGCCCCAATTCGATCTCCATCTGGTCTGCCATGAACGATGATCTGGCCAGTGAGATAGCCGCGGTACGTGCACTGCGCCTTGAGCAGACGTACATGCCGACGGCCGTCGATGCACCAGGAGTCCAATACTTTGCAGGCCGAATGTCCCGGGCCATGCAGCAAATGGCACGTACCGGGCTCTACGACGCCAACCGGTACGCCTCCGACTCGGAAGCCCGCCAGGCCATTGTTGCCGGCGCTGCAGCAGCCGGCATGGAGCTGGTCGAGGTCGAGCGCCGGATTCTGCAGGGGAGCTGGCCCGGGCTGGCCTCTTTCTATGCCCGGTATACATCCCGCCACCGCATCCCCGCATTGCGACGGGACTGGACGAACGCTATCCGCTACCTCAGCAGAAACAAGGAAGCGAGGAACGGAAAGAACAATGCCCGTATATCCCCCACAAGCCAGCCAAATACACAGCCCCAAGGGATTGAAGGAAATCCGATTTCATCGAATCCCGATGCCGAACATCGGTTCATCAGAACCTGGCGCAATGCACTCCACCTAAAGGAACACGCTTACGCCGACTCCAGAACCGGACTTGCCCGCCGGATGGTACTGCGTTCTTTGGGGGAAGCTGCTCACAAGACAGCGTCAAGGTTTGTGGAATTCGGCGCTCGGTCCATCGCGGTGGCCACCGGTCTGGACCACACAACGGTCGGATCCCATTTGAGAGCCTTGCGCAGCGAGAAAGATCCCTTGGTAACACTGGTAGAAGAAGGCCGCGGTACCAAAGGGGATCTCTACATGCTGACGGTGCCGGAGGAGGTGAAGACAGCAGCCGAAGACCTGACCTGGCGGAAGGGGAAAATCCATGCCCTCCGTCCTGTCTTCAGGGAATTGGGCTTGCCGGCGGCGTTCGTGTACGAAACACTCGAGCACTCCCCCGGCCTGGCAACGGCGGACGTCGTCCGGATCACCCGTCTCTCACGTACCGCTGTCAGTGAAGCGCTCGACGTGATGGCTGCTTGGAACATGATCGTTCGAAACAAGCAAAGGGCATGGTCAGTGGTGCCCACGACGTCGCTGAAGGAGCTTGCCGAACACTTCGGCGTCCTGGAGGCCGTCGCTGAGCAGCTTCAGAAATACAAGAACGACCGAATCCTCTGGAGGGAGTGGTTATCCAAGAACGTCAATACCGTCGCTGAGCTGCTCTCCCCTGGCGAAGACTATCCCTGGGAGACGTTTGAGGGCCCACCCGATGAGTGGGCCCTCACGGACCTTGCTTTCACAAGAGCCTCTTAGAGTTGGCAGCGCGAGGTCGATCTTCTTTCATGCATGAAAGATTTCATTCATTCATGTCCGTTAGAACCTCATCAGCGCTTTTCCTTCATCAGCCCCAGCGGCTAAGAATCGCCTGTTCGGTTGCCTCGCGGACCGAGATGCCTTCTTCGTCAGCCGCAGCGTAAAGCACATCCACAACGTTCTGGGCCAGCCGCGTGCTGAACGGGTATGTCACTTCCCGGCGGCTAGTCTTTGTATTGACTGCTTTCTTGGTGCTCGTCGAAGCCCTGGCCTGTTGGCGGACGGGAGCCGCCTGTTTAACAGCCTGTGTCGCGGCCGGTGGGGCCACCGGCGTTTCGACCGTCACCGGTTGGGTCGCTGGAGCCGTGGTGTCTGGCTCCGACTTAACCACCGGCGCTACCCTACTGGCGTCAGGCTCGGCAGCCTGTGCGACGACCGGTGCCAAAGTGGCGTCGGATGCCTGGGCGGGGGCCGCCGGCGAGTAGTCCACCGGATCGACCTTCTCATCGGCCGCCGGCCGGGGCCTGCGCTTGAGGACGGGCGGGCGTTCTTTCAAGTCATCGCTCACTTGACGATCTCTTTCATCAACTCGGTGTAGGCTTCCACGACGGGCAGGCCCTTTCGGTACTCGCCATACCATTCCTGTGTTACACGCATCTCCTGGACAATGGTCCGGTGTGGGACGAGTGGGGTGAGCAGCATCCCGGTTTGCCGAAGCTCATCGATGCTGGACACCGCGATGCGTGACATGACCGTAGAAGCGACGGCGCCGACGACGATGCCAGCCTCCTGCAGATTGTCCGGGGCGCCGATCCGCTTACGGGACATCCGGAACTGTTCGACGCTCTTGCGGGCGCCTGCAACACCATCCACTCCATCGACGGTGGCTCCTGCTGCGTACACAATTGTGTCGGCGGCGTTCAAGGCAGACAGCGTCAACGGGCCACCCTGGCGGTTCGGGCAATCGATGATGACGACGTCTGCGTTTATCCCGATGAGTGACGTGCGTAAGCGCAACTCCGCATGGTCAGCGCGGTCAGCCTCACGATTTGAGACGCTGCGGGCCGAGGGGACGACACGAAAGTTCGGAAACCACGAGCTCTCCACAGCGAGATCTTCAGCCCAGCCTTCCGGATCGGCGTCCCCCAGGATGGCGCCGACGTGCAGACCTTCCTCTTTGGGTTCAACGCCGATCCACTTGCTGGCCGCGGCCCGCGGGTCGAGGTCGACAAGTACAACTTTGCGCCCTGAAGCGGCGGTGACGGCCGCCAGTGATACTGCAGTCGTCGTCTTGGTGGCACCACCCGACTCGCTGTAAACCATGATTGTTTGCATGCTTGAAAGCATTCCTGACGCACGTATGCGTTACAAGCAGCCACGCCGCCTGCCCCCCTACTGTGACAAAGATGTCATGCAAGCAATCTTTCCTTCCAGTATGATTTCTTTCTTTCATGCATGTTTACATTCCTCCAGAAACCCGCTGATTTTCGGTCATTCAAGACGCAGACGACCTCGGCGCCCCCACTCGGGTGGGGCGCGACTTCTCCCGCCGAGCATTCGAGTCACCGAGCATGCTTTCATGCATGAATGACTGCAATCCTTAACACGCCCGGGTTAATTCCGCGCAGCCACCACCGGTTGGTCGCTGGCCGGGAGGGTTTCATGCATGCTTGCAAGAATGCATGTACGAAATCATGCATGACAGCATGACAGCTTTCTTGAATGAATGCAGGAAGGACCGAATGAATGAATGAAACAATGCATTCATTTATACATCTCGAACCTGCGGCCCCTGCGGTCATTCGACCAGCAAGCAAGCTTTCATGCATGCATGAAAGCTTTCGTTTATGCATGAATGAAAGCGTGAATGGATGCAAGTCCATTGGGTCACGGTACTTTCCTGGCTGAGCTCGACCGAGGCGGCCCTACTCGACGTTGCCGACGTTCCTGTACGGGGACCCGCGGTGGTGGAGAGGCGATGGGGAGCTCGACGGGGGTCCGCAGGATGCACAACGAGCTCTAGGTGGTCACCTCGCTTTGCAGGCGCTAGAGGAGAAATGGCCAAGGTTCGGCGTCGGGCGTGGTTCCCGGGCTTACTGCCGCCCAGGCGGACCGAGAACAGGCTCAGGCCGAAGCCGGAGTCCTGGCCGCCGCGCGGATGTCCGTGCGTCTGTGAAGGACCGGGTGCGCTCGGCGTAGAGCGGTGAATACGGCCATGCTGGAACTGTACTGGGAGGATCGGGCGAACCATTCTGGACCGGCGGACCGCCCAGCCGTGGGGGAGCAAGGTATTGGATCGGCTGGCCACGCCACGGGGGAGATGTCCCCGGCAGCGGGGAGGTGTCGCTAGTGCAACGGCTACTCAGTGTGTGTCCGATTGAGGTATACCCCAAACGGACGTAAACCCGGCGTGAAACGATCCCAATGGATACGTGTCAGGCTGGGGTCCAAAGTGGCATTTCTTGACACATGGGTGGCGGGCTCTTAGAGTTTCCCTGACACTATGGGGAAACAATGACTGGGCAGACTTTCGGCTATATACGGGTCAGCACACTGGACCAGAACACGGTCCGGCAGCTCGACGGCGAGCATCTCGACCGGGTTTTCATGGACCGCGCGTCGGGGAAGGACCAAAACCGCCCGCAGCTGGATGCGTTGATCGATTTCGCCCGCGACGGCGACACCGTCCTGGTGCACTCAATGGACCGCCTGGCCCGGAACCTCGATGACCTGCGCGCCATCGTCCGCCGGCTGACCGGCAAGAAGGTGCAGGTCCGGTTCGTGAAGGAGAACCTGACCTTCACTGGAGACGACACCGCGATGGCGACGTTCCTGCTTTCCGTGATGGGGGCGTTCGCGGAGTTCGAGCGGGCCCTCATCCAGGAACGGCAACGTGAAGGGATCACGCTGGCCAAAAAGGCCGGCGTCTACAAAGGCAGGGGCAAGGCGCTGAACGCCGGGCAGGCGGCCGACCTGGTACGGCGCGCCGCCGCCGGAGAGGCGAAAGCCGCACTCGCCCGGGAATTCGGGGTCAGCCGCCAAACCGTCTACCAATACCTTCAACCGGAACCCCAGTAGAGCAAACGACACCTTCAGGAGGACCGGGCCCTAAGGGCTCAGGTGCGCTGGCCGGGCCTTGAGGTGGAATGAAGTGCCAGCTGCTTTGCCTTGTAAGCCATGGGTGGCATTTCATTTACGAGACACCCTTTGGGCGCAGTGCGGTGGAGGCTGGGCCCTCAGTGGAGAAGATATTGTGGCTCGATGATCGCGAATTCTGCCGACGGCGTCCAGATCCCCCCGAGCGACCGGTCCGTCGATGTTCTGCGCCGCCTCGTGTCCATCTGGGACGAGGTAGTAGAGACCGAAGTACCTGTCCTTGAAGACGGCGACTGGGAGCGTGGGGTTTCTGCTCGGGTGCAGATTGAACATGCGGTCGGGCTCACTCGCGCCGTACTCGTGCTCGCGGACTCGGGGCTTCGAATCGAGTCCGTGCCGCTTGTGCGGCTGACGATGGAGTGCGCGGTGACCGCCGTTTGGTTGACGATCGTTCCGGGGTCAGGGAAAGCGTCCTATCACCGGGCCACGGTTGACTATAAGAACTTGAATTTAGCGCTGCTGAAAATCGAGAACAGGCCGGTCGATCAAGAAGCAGACATCAGGATGATCGACGCGGAAATTGAAGAGCTTGAAGCGTCTCGTCAAAAGGAGGCGAAGAGCTTTTTCGACCGCTGTGCGTCCGTCGACTCCGGCGTATGGCTCTATGCCTACTACCGTCTGCTTTCCAAGACGTCACACGGGGGCGCAAATCTGAATGATGACTACCTTCAAACGGTTGAGCACAGCGCGGAGGCCCCGCTGGGTCTCGCGTTCAAAGACAAGCAGGCTTTCGCTCTATGGCCGATCGTGCTCGGCTTCCAAGTCACGATGCTATTCAACGCTTTGCAAGCCTGGGATCGAATCAGCCAGACGCACCCGCGGAAGGCGGCGCTTGACACCATCAGCAGCCAGCACGACATCACCCTATTTGATCGGCTTCCGGGCTGACTATTCCCGATCACCGGGTCCGATGTCTGCGCGCTCTGTGTGTCTCGTAACCCCAGGGATGCAAGACAACCCAACGAGACAGAAAGGTCGCTCAGCAATCTCTCGGCCGCTGCTGTCCCGCAACCACGTATTACAAGTCATTCACAGATTTCGAGCGGGCAAAGTCCCTTACGAGACGCCTAGAGCCTGGTTGAAACGAGCCAATATGTGCTCCTACTTGTCTAATCGGGACCATTGCAGGAGCAACAGACCGCTAGCGCCGGATACTGTTCCGATGTTCGTTACGGGCCGGATCAGGGAAATCCGCCAACAAGGCTAATCAACAGTCGACGTGTTCCTGAGCCCGCCAGGCCCGTACGACGACCCGCCTGACGCCTGAACGTGTCCTGGCGGGATCAGAGCTGGAAACAGCCTGGGTAGAAATCTTTCGTGGTGGAGTACGACCAAGTCGCAAGTGTCCCGTCTGAGTTGAATGCCACGTTGGCGTATTTACAGTCAGAGCCCGGTTTGCCACTCGGATTGCCCGGCACAGTTGAAGCGCACCAGCCCCAGTCGGGGTCAACCTTCCCCCCGATCGCGGCACAGGATTTCGTCTGAGTGGCTTGAATAGCTGCTTTCTGCTGCTGCGCTTCTGCCGCGGCCGATGCGGCTGCTGCGGCCGCGGCGGCGGCGGATGCTTGGGAAGCCTCCTGCTTGGACATCGCAGCGTCACACTGCTGTATTTCCTGGTCCGCAATTGCCCTGGCCTGAGGAGCCGAGACGCCGACATCCTTGGAAAGCACGACGTCGAGCTGAGGGTCACCGCCGTTGTCTCCAGTTGCCAGATAGTGAAGCACCTTATTCCCAACGTCACACCGTGCATGTACCGGCGTGACGAGGCCGCTGCCTGCTGGGTCAGGGGCTTTAAGCGTAGGAGCCGATGAGGTGTTTGCCGGCACAGCTGGCATTGAGCTGGAAACGGCCGCCGGTGTGATGGAGCAGGATGTCATAACAACCATAACGAGCACCGTGCAGGCCAAGAATCCGGGAGCCTTGGCTCCAAAGCGGGCTGAAACGCCCATGTCATCGCCTCCATATGAAAAGTCAGTGTCAGCTTAGCTGGACTGCGCTTTTCATAACCCGCCCCTAGTATTGGTCCGTTCGGATCACAATGGCCTTGCTGCCCTCCGGCGTAAGCTTCCGCGCCTCGGCAAGAGCCTGTTCGTATGTCTCGGCTGTGCCGCTGACTTTGCTTGTCGCGCCGTCGTCGGCTTCCACGGTCAAGATAACTTCCACCCGCAAATCCTATTCCTAACCTCTCGCCCAGATCTGGGGTGGGATGCGCAGCATATTGTTCCCTTCAACGCTGCCGCCACCGGGAATATCATGAGGGAAAGGCGCATACCGTGGCCCACGGCACCGGGATATACAATGCCACAACTCAACGACATCGGGGACAGCAACAAGAGCAACGGCACATCCGCTGTAACTACGCCACGCCCCGGCCACCGGATAAGGGAAATCCGTCAGCAACTCCACCACCGGCACCACATCCTGACCGGCTACCAGGTCACCCACACCGCCCCGCATCCACCAACAAGCCGGGCTCTAGTGTCCGTGACCTCTGACGAATACCAGACACGCCTCTACACAAAGTCCCGGAGCGCGAACCTCCGGGAGCGCCTCACGGCAGTCCGCGAAGCCGTTGCAACCTCCCCCTACACCTGGGAAGAGCTGACCGACGATGGAGTCCGGGACTGGGTTGAACCCTCGGTCGAGGATGACGTACTCCTGGCGGCCGCAGTCGAGTCTCTGGGAACCCTGGAAACCGAGGAACGTCCCTTCCTTGGCAAGTTCGTAGCAGAGAGGATCTACGAGATTCTTACGACTGCGGAAGTGGCTTATTGGCGTCGGGCTGTCCCTGACCGGCAACCCTGAGCGGTGAAATGTCAGGGTGAGCGACTAGACTTTATTCGAACATATTTTCGAATAAAGGTGTGTCATGAGTCTTGCTTTGGACCCTCGCATGATAGACGCGGGGGCGCCTCCGGGGCACGTCCCGGTAGCACCGGTAGCCGTCCCCGCGGGCTACCCCTCTCCGAGCCAGGACTATTTTTCCTCTGAACTCGACCTGAACGATCACCTGATCAAGGACAAGACCAGTACCTTCATCGTTCGGGTGTGCGGGGACTCCATGGAGCCGGGCGGCATCAGCGACGGCGACGAACTCATCGTGAACAAGGCACTGGAGCCCAAAGACGGGTCCGTGGTGGTGGCAATCCTCGACGGCGAACTGACCATCAAACGGCTGCTGATCACCAGAGCAGGCGTAATACTCCAGGCCGACAACCCCAAGTACCCGCCGATCCGCGTCCAGGAACTCTCGGATCTGCGGATCTGGGGCGTTGCGATCAGGTGCCTTCACTATGTCTAGGCCGGCGGTGATGCGCCGCATGCAGGAAATCGCCCACATCGACGTCAACTGCTTCTACGCATCAGCTGAGAGGATCTTCGATCCTTCCCTTGAGGGCAAACCGCTCATCGTCCTGTCGAACAACGATGGCTGCGCCGTGACGCGCTCAGATGAGGCCAAGAAGCTCGGGATCGTGCTGGGCGAGCCGTGGTTCAAACTCGCCCCCAGGGCCAAGGAATGGGGACTCCAGGCAAGATCCAGCAACTACGAGCTCTACGGATCGATCAGCGCCCGCGTCATGGAGCTCCTGGCCAGGTATTCCGCCTGGCAGGAGATCTACAGCATTGATGAGTGCTTCCTGGGCGTCAAAGGCTCAGGAGAGGATCTATTGGCCCTGGGCCGGTCCATGAAGGACGCATGCCGGACGCACGTCGGCGTGCCCGTCTGCGTGGGCATCGCCCCGACGAAAACCTTGGCAAAGCTCAGCAACAAATGGGCCAAGCACAACCCGGTCTTCGAAGGTGTGTGTAGGTGGGAATCCGTACCGGCGGCCGAGCGCGAAGCGCTCATGTCCCGCCTGTCCGTGAGCGAGATCTGGGGTGTAGCAACCAGGCTCACGAAACGCCTGGGAGCAATGAGGATCTACTCGATTCTTGACCTGTCCAGGGCAAATCCCGTAGCGATCCGGGACAAGTTCTCCGTGGTGATGATGCGCACCGTCCTCGAGCTGCAGGGAACCCCCTGCATCCCCATGGAGGAAGAACGGATAGGACGGGACCAGCTGATCTTCTCCCGGTCCTTCTCCAAACCGATCACGACGGCGACCGACATGCGCCAGGTCATGAGCGTGTACGCGCAACAGGCCAGCGCCCGCCTGGCCAAACACGACCTTCAAGCCAAAGTGCTCACAGCCTTCGCCGGCACCTCCTACTACAGCCCCGGCGACACGTCCTACCCATCCGTCTGCGTCGGTCTCCCGATGCCCACCGCCGACCCGGTGATCCTCACCAAAGCGGCCCACGCCCTCATTCCCAAGATCAACGACGGCGTGAAATACGTCCGCGCCGGGATCATGGTCACCGACCTGAGACCCAGCGGGAACCAAAAGCCCCTGGAACCGTTCGAGAACGTCCACGAAGAACGCGGTATCGGCCCGCTGCTGGAGCTAGTAGCCGGCAAATATGGTCGCGGATCCATCGGGCTCGGCCACACCGGTATCAAGGGCGGCCCGGACTGGACCATGAAACGCGACATGCTCTCCCCCAGATACACCACCCACTGGGACGAACTGCCGATCGTCAAGGCTGCTTGACGGCTCCAACGCCAACAAGGCCGAAAATCCGGGAATCACTCCACACCCTCGCCTTAGAGGGCGCGATTGCGCCATTACTCCCATTATCCCTAATCACCCTAAAAGACCCTTTAGTGTGGGTTTCTGAAATGTTCCGGAGCCGGACGGTCGACTACTCTTTGGCCCGCTTCGTCCGCGGCGGTTTGCTCTTTTCGTCGACGATGGCTTTTCCCTTGGGAACAGGTTTCTTCGTGAAGGCCTTCACACGTTTAGCCTCAGTCTCCTTGTCCTCCACTACGGCGTTGCCCTGAAGCACATAGATCTTCCGGACCTTTTCCGTCGTAAACGACACCACAGTTCCCGGAGGGCCTACCGGCCGACGATGCGTGTCCAGCAGCCCGGCTGTTTCGAGTTCCTTGGTCCCGCGAGACCGCATGGAAGCGCTGATGCCATATCTGGCCGGGAAGTTCTCGGTGGTGAACCAGACTTCGCGTCCCTGGGGGCGGGCGCGCAAGGCTTTGAGGAATGGACTCTGATTGGGCTTGTACCCGCCTTCCTCGAGGAGGATAAGCAGCATCGCCAACCCAGAAGCGCTCAGCTGCTGGAACTCGCCCGAGGTCCACAGCCTGCTGGATACCTTGAAATACAGGTCTCGCTTCAACCCACCCTGGGAATATTCCGTCGATGGAAGCTTGTAGTCGGAACCGTCGCCTGACTCATCGAGAAGAGTGACCCTCGATGCCTCACCATGCACTTTGTCGAGCTTGATGAGCTGGAGGCCCTCCAGTGTCTGCAAAGCGTTGGCGATTCGCCGGGCCCCCTTGCCGGAAGGGTCAGGCAGACCCAAAAGCTGGGCCCACTGCCGTGCGGGGAGCTTCACATCAAAGGGCTTCTTCGCACACTTCCAGATCAGGGCGACGTAGAGCATCACGGGAACAGCAGCTCCGCGGCCACCTCCGCCCGACACCAGCTTGTTCAACGGCGCATCCTCATCGGGGTTGTCGTTGCGGACGAAAGAGTTGCGAATTGGCACCGCCTTGCGCGCACCTAGGCTCTTATCCACGACCTCGGCTGTCAATCTGGAGAGTTCTAGAGCCTGCGCCAGGAGAACGGCTTGCTCATCCACTTCTGTTGCTTGTTCCAAGGCTCCATCTTCCGCTTCGCCCGCGACTTTTTCGGTTGCTGACGAGGAGGCTGCTCTACGGGCATGCACGGTATTCGTAATGTCCTACATACTTCTACGGTCAACAACTAGGTTACTCGTCAACTATGGTAACAGAAACACGGCAGCTAATGTAGCTATAACTTCGCAACAAGAACTAACAACGCACCTTCCAGCCTTTGAAACACGCGGGATGCTCGATTTTCCATGTGCTAATGTTGATTTTATCAAGTTGCACCGTTGAAGTTCGCAGCAGGAACTAAGCACCCGGAACCCGTAAACCTTGGGCTTAGGTGGCCTGTACGCGAGCCTCAGTGGGACACCTTGTAGCGCAAGACGGCCTGATTCACCGGTATTTCAGGTTACCTGCGGAGGAGTACCAGCCGAATCGCCTGGATCGGAAAGGGGCTCGTGTGAGGCTAGGCCTCACGCCGTAGGCGTTTTGAGCCAGTGAGGGCCCCCTTGGAAAGGGGCCCTCACTGCGTTTTGCCACCAGTTAAGCGCTTGCCAGGTCCACCGGTTCGAGCAACCGCGGATCTTCGCGGGGAGCCGTGCGCACGTTGTTCAACTCCCGGCTGACCGGGTGGGTGTTGAGCTTGGAGGCAATGATGTCTGAACCGGCCCGGACATCCCTGAGCAACGCTGCTCCGTCCTTCGGCGCAAGCGCCTCCGGGTTCAGCCAGGAACCCATCAGCTCCGGGTCCAGAAAGAGCGGCATCCGGTTATGGACCTCCCCCGCTGCATCCTTCCCCTGAACCGTGATGACCGTAAATGTCTCATCCCGCGACCACAGGCCGGCGGCGAAAAGCAGCGGCGCGGCCGGGTCGTGGATGAAGATCGGCACTTTGTACTTCGGTTTCGTTTCGATCCACTCGAAATATCCGCTCATAGGCACCAATGCACGCATACCGGCGCGGTAAAGGTTTTTCCAGACCTCAAAGAAGTGGATCGAGCTCAGCCGGGCGTTCTGCATCGGCTTACCCAACCGTTCCGGGGCAGGATCAGGAACACCCCACCGCAGCAAAGCACCCTCGCGCAGCAGCTCCCCGCCGTCCGCCAGCCGCTCCCGCACCACCGGTGCTGAATTGGTGATGGCCAGGCTGTACGTCGGCTCCCAGGCCAACGCGCTGGATGGGAAATGAACCCCCAGCGTCTTGGCCAGATCCTCACCTGATTTTCCGATGGCATAGCGTCCGCACATGTCCCTATTCTGCGGCAACACCGCAGAAAGCACGGTGCCCGGAGGCGCCAGGGCAAAGAATGTCCCGCCGGAATGGGGGGTACCGGCGGGACTGCACCACTGTACCAGCGCCCGCAGACATGTACGGCACAGGACCGGGCCGGACGTGAAACGGCTCCCCTTCAGCGCCCGGACAGCTGCCACAGATCCAGTCCCATCCGCGCTGCGCTCAGAAGCAACGCTGCGGCTGCGATCCACACGCCGGCAATCTGCCAAACGCTGGCTCGCGGTCGCCGTTGGTCCTCCATATTTCTCCTTCTCCGTCGCCCGTGGGGGTCCATCTTAGGAGGTAGGAGCGACAGTCGGCCGGCGGCGTTATAGCGTCCACAGGCCCTTGTGCACGCGATACCCACAGCAACCTTGACTGTCCAGCCCGTCGCTGTGGACAACCGGAATCAGGCCATCCACAGAAAAGCATCGGCGCGCCGCAGGATCCCGGGCGAGCCGCCAGGAATCCTAAAGGGCCGATAGCTCATTAGGGAGATAGCTGGGGAACTGCACCTCGGCTGTGTCCGCGTCCGGTCGGACACTTGGCGGAGTCCGCTATTCGGAGCCGCAGGTTGTATTCTCCCCGCAGTACGGAGATGCTACTTCCCGATCTGAAGCTCTAGGCCGGAACGAAGTTCAGTTTCCGTCCGGGAACCGGCGTCTCGTCCGCCTACCTGGACCTTGTATGGTCCGTCCTCTGTGGTGATGCCTGGGATAACGTATGTCATCCGGCAGTCTCCATCGACGACAACACTGTTCGTTAGTTTGGCGCTCTTGAACAGCCCGGACTGTGACGTGATGGACGCTTCGCTGTCCGGGCCAAGGTCTTTGAGTAGGCCGGTGCCGGCGCTGCTGCCGTAGCACCAGCGCCCCGGCCCCTTCTGTGTATCGCTCACGCGCAGGATGCCGCCGTAAGGGGCGTGAACGAGGACGTTTATCGTCACGGTGATTTGTTGGGGGGCCGTCCGGAAGTTGCCGCCCAGCTTTTCTTGGATCTTCCGGGCGGTGTCCGTCGGGGACCAGACAATCCAGTTCGGGCCTTCAAGAAGAGTCTTTCCGGCATCAGCCGGGTTTTTAAGCCTGACTGTTTTCTGCGTTTCTTGGTCCGCGAACAGGGCGATGGATGTGTTGCTGCCGCAGGTCTCCTGATCCCAGCCGTTCTTGGTCATGCTATTGGAGCTGGTTGACCTTGCATCGCATTTCTCGCCGGATGCTGTCTGCACTGCAGAACCCAGGTCATTCAGTGTTTTGTAGCTTGCGTCCTTTTCTACAGCAGCACATCCAGCCAGGGCTATTCCCGCGATGACAACTGTGGTCGCGATGCGCTTCACGGCTTCCCCCTAATTCGTGCGGGAGACGAACCGACCCCGACATATTGCCCCCAGATCCTCCGGGCCCTCGTAGTGATCGTATGGCTCGTGCGAGACATGACCTAAATCAAAACGCTGGCTATCAGCGAGTCGTTCGGCCTGGCACTCCTACATTTGGGACCAAAATCTCCCGCTTTTCAGGGGGTATCAAAGGGTGTCGAGACCTCGTCAGGATGCAACTCCGGGCGGACACGCAGCAGCCGGACTGGATGCCGGAAAGAGCGGCCTGACCAAGCTACGTCTGCGGACACTTCCACCACCACCGGCTCCACGAGGGTCAAATGCACCGGGCCCCTTTCCTTGCTGAATCTGTCCAGCATGCTCTCAGTGATCTCTTCCGGCCAGGGATGATCGCCCCGGGGTGCTCGCAGGTGCATGGCCAAGTCTCGGCCGGCATGAGCCGGCAGCGGTGTGGAACGACCGACAATCCGCAAACGCCCATCAAACGGAAGACCAACTACCACGGCCCTGGGTTGGGTGCGCGGTCCGATGACGGCCGCAAGGACGACGTCCACGGACCGGCGGCTCTTCACCTTTAACCAGATCCTTTTTCCGCCGATGTAGGACTGGACGCTGCTCTTGATCACTAACCCTTCCACCCCTGTGGAGGGCAGGTCCCGGAACCACTGCTCCGCGAGCTCCCTGTCTGTTGTGACGGGAGAGAGGTTCAGCGGCGGAACCCAGGTCCGGGCGAGTTCTTCCAAAAGCTCCCGACGGCGGGACCAAACAACTTCCCTGATGTCGTGGCCGGCGACCGCAAGAAGATCGAACGCCACATAGGACGCCGGCAGTTCCTGCACCATCCCGGCGAGGCCTGCCTTGGAAGTGACCAGGCGCCGTTGCAGGGCCTCGAAGTCCAGCCGACCCTTGGACCAGACCACGGCCTCACCATCGATCACACAGCCCGGAGGCGCCTGCTGGGTGAGAGCGGAGACGAGCTCAGGCAAGTACCTGGAAAGGTCTTTGCCTTGCCGGGAAAACAACAACACCTCTTCGGCTCGAACCAGGGCATATGCGCGCCAACCGTCCCATTTGGGCTCAAAGATAAGCTCGCCGGGCAAAGCCCCGGCGGGCGGGATGGCCTCCACCGCCTTCGCCAACGCCAAAGCGACAGGAGGCTGCAACGACCGCGGCACGCTCTCAGCCATGACGCCAGTCTAAATCGCATCCAATCCCCACCTTTCTCGACCGTGCATTCCGGCCAGGACAGAGATCGGCATGGACTGTCCGCGCGTGTTGAGGCCGGAGGGCAAGAAAACAGGACGGCCGTCGCCGGCTCACCAAACGCACCGGACGGGCTTCTTTCAGCCGGGATGAGCACCAGCGGGGGAGCGGGCAGGGACGGGTGCATTAACCCACCACGGGCACAGGGCCGGCTTTGAATGCGCTCAGGGGGCTCCCGCCGTGGTTGAGGGCGGTGATTACCACAGTCGCCGGCTGCGATGATCACCTTCACGTACTGTCATTTTCGAAGTCGTCTGCACAAGTTGCCCTGAAAGTACGGGAGTTGTGCAGACGGGTATGGACATCTGGTGTTCGAAGTCCCCTGCACAAAGCGTCACTTTGGTCAGGAGTCGCCTGCACGAAACGTCAATGGATGTGAGGGTACCGCGGGCCGCCTGGGCGCCACCAAAAATAATTCAACGACGTGCAAAAATAGCCTCTAAAACCCCGGAAAATAAGGGAAAAAGCCATTGTTTTTCATATGAAAAACGGTAGAATTGAGGTAGAAAGTCACCCAGACGAACGCAACTCATTTGATACGAAACCAGGTGCTGAAAATGACTCCCTCGAACCTCGCCGCCGAAATGGTTGCCGAGTACACCATCTATACCAAGCCGGCCTGCCCGAACTGCGACAAGACGAAGGCCTATTTCGAGTCCAAGGGCATCACCTACCAGGCCGTGGACATCACCGAAGTCCCCGCAGCGCTGGAATACATCACTCAGGAACTCGGCTACTCCCAGGCGCCCGTCGTGGTGAACAACGCCGATGACGAAGACCACTGGGCAGGCCTGCGCCGCGACAAGCTGGTCCAGGCAGCCATGCACCACAAGGCAGCCTGATGGACACCGAGCGGTTTGCTCTCAGCCCCCGTCGGTTCGACCCTGATCGGGACTGGTTCGGAGAGGAAGCCAACCCTTCCAGAACCATCAACGTCCCCCTCATCGACCCCTACCTCGTGGAACCTGACCCCGCGGCCCCCTGGTACGACACCGTCCAAGACACCCCTGAAACCGACGCCACCACCCTCAACCACACCCAAAGGAAGGTCCACATCATGGCCGGCGAAACAACCATCACAGTGATCGGAAATCTGACAGCGGACCCAGAACTGAAATTCTCTCCCAGCGGATCCGCCGTCGCGAACTTCACCGTCGCGTCAACCCCGCGTACCTTTGACCGGCAGTCCAATGAGTGGAAGGACGGCGAAACCCTGTTCCTCCGGGCCTCAGTCTGGCGTGAAACGGCTGAGAACGTCGCGGAATCCCTCACCAAGGGCATGCGTGTCATCGTCTCCGGACGGCTGAAGAGCCGCTCGTATGAGACCAAGGAAGGCGAGAAGCGCACCGTCGTTGAGCTCGAGGTAGAAGAGGTCGGAGCATCGCTCAGGTACTCAAAGGCGAAAATCACCCGCACCCAACGCAGCAGCAATCCATCCGGGCAGGACGCCGGTGGACCAGACAACCAGAGCGCGGCCCGGTCGGTCCCGCAGGGCGACCCGTGGGCTGCCCCGTAAACCACCACCAGCGGCGACGGGTTCTGGGGCAGCGGACCCGACTCCGAACCACCGTTCTAAGCTTCAAAATCCGTAGTAGTAGGAGTAGTATCGTTACTACTCCTACTACTATCCACGATCCACAATTGAAGAGGTTGCTTTGATGACGTCGAGCGTGAAGGACCGCGTCTACGCCGCGGCCGAACAGATCAGTGCCGAGCGCCGGCCCACCGTGTCCACCGTCCGCGCGGCCGCCGGCGTGAGCAACGCCGACGCCACCCGGTACCTGAAGGAATGGACCGAGGAAAAACAGGCCGCCGGCGGCCAAGTCGCCGCCACCCCCGCAACCCTGCTGGAACAGGCAGCCCGCCTCGCCGGATCCTGCTGGGCCGAAGCATCTGCCCTGGCCGCTGAACGCCACGCCGCCGTCGAAGCCGCCTGGGCCCAGGAACGCAAAGACAAAGACCAGGAAATCGCCGAACTCGTCGCCGACCTGGACCAGGCAAGCGCCGACAAAGACGCCGCCGCAACTGCCCACTCCGAGGAAATCACCCGGCTCGAGGCCCAACGGGGCGCCTTGGAGCGCCAGCTCGCCGTGATCGGCAAGCAGCTCGAGGATTCCCGGGAAGCCGAGCGTGCCGCCGTCAAGGAAGCCGCGGACGCAGCACGCAGACTCGCAACAGCCGAGGTCCGCGCCACCACCCTGGAACAGGTCCACAACGCCCTGCTGCAGCGCGTCTCCCCGGAGACAAAGGGCGCGGGGGAGTGAGCAAGGCCAAACCCGAGAGCTTTTCCCCGTACTTCGCAACCGCGGACGCCGGCCAGGTCCGGGCAGCCTTCGCGGCCGCCGGCCACCTCGAGGGATACGCATCCATCTCGGAACTGATCGAGGCAGCCACCCTCAAAGAGATCCGCCGGCTCCAGCGACGCCACAACAACGGCAAACCCTGGGAACCACTGCCCCCAGGCAGTGCCCGCACCGGGCGCCGCTCCAAAGAAGAAGAAGCCCGCCACCGGCAGTGACGCGCAGCGGGTATAACTCTCGCGGGCGCCCAGCAAGCCATCGCAACCGACTGGACCACAGCCAAAGCAAAGCTTGGCCTCTGATCCTTGGCAACGCATCTTTAAGGAGAACTAGAAGCCATGAGGGAAAGCAGTACTCATATGGGACCGTACGATTCAGAACCAAATGCGGAAATACGTGAGGCTGCCCAGCTTCACGGCGGGAACACCATTGCCGCTGCGGAAGCGCGGTGGCGTGAAGCTGTGGATGGCTTGCCTCTTGGTGCATACGATGTGCGCATTGTTGAGTGGGCGGTGAAGGCTTTCGACCAAAGTACCTTGTGGGTGTTCGCCGGCCTTATTGATCGTGCCCGCGAAAGCGGACAGCGCCCAGCCTCTTGATTTGCACGGTCTCCGCCGCGAAGACGCGGACTGAGTGCCTATTCCTGAAGTAAGCCCTGGTCGCGGAGCAGCTGAGCCGGCATTTCGTATTCATGCCTGATGAGGTGCCGTACAAATTTGCCTAGGCCCGTCGCTTCCGCTTCGGTCACGTCGTCATAGTCCTCCGGGTGGGCTCCCTCGTTCCCTAGCTGGTTGAGGTGGTCAGCCCAATCCCAGAGCGAACGATGAAGATCACCGTCGTCCTTCATATGCGTCAGGGCAGACTTCAGATGCCTCTCGCTTTGAGCTTTGACGCTGCCCTTGTCTTTGACGAATAAGTGGAGGGCAGAACGAAACATAACTGCTGCCGCGCGGTTTGCCCCCACAGCGAGAGACCGCATCCCCTCGTCGTATGCCGAGGCCACGCCTTCATTGACTTGGGGGTCCAAGATGCCAGCACCAGGTACCGGCCACCACATGAGGCCTTGCCCAAAATTGGTCGTGACGACGACAGTGCCCCTCTCGCATCCCTGGCACTGAAGAGCCGTAACTTTACGATCGGGATAGGTTATGCCCTC
This sequence comes from Arthrobacter sp. efr-133-R2A-63, assembly GCF_030209795.1. Lineage (NCBI taxonomy): Bacteria > Bacillati > Actinomycetota > Actinomycetes > Micrococcales > Micrococcaceae > Arthrobacter > Arthrobacter sp. efr-133-R2A-63. The sequence continues at coordinate 29,692 of NZ_JARVRG010000001.1, forward strand.
GGTGGTGGTGACCGAAAGTGCTGTTTCTTGGCCCACATGGAAGTTAGAGACCCTCCCGCACCATGGGCACGGTCCCGAGGGGTCGCGGGGCGTCGGGAGAGAGTCCGGATTCGTGTCAACCATCCCCCAATGTTCGCAGAATGCCTCGGAACGGTTCGCACTCGACACCCCGCAGTTGCCGTCCGGAGTGTTGTGCCAGACAGTGCAGTGCTGGAAAGGACGGCAACCTTCCTCTTTATCCTCGGCTCCTAAACCCCCTATCCATTCGACCGATGGCGCCTGAAAATGGCCAGTTCAATCTCATCGGGTCGGACCCGCCGAGTGCACTCAAGCCGTTCGCTTGCTTGACCTGCCCAGCGCCCCAGCAAACCGGAATACCTTTCGTACGTCTCTGGCCACTAACCTGCCGTCGGAGCTTGTGGCCACGCGTCCGCGCGCAGATTCTTTGAAACAACTTGATCCAGAATGACGTGGCGTGGATGCGCGGTACTGCCCTGGGCGAAGTAGAGGAATTTGGTGGAGAACGCTGGCCCAAACCACGGAATTCGCCCAGCGCCTTGATTTGTTGTCAAGGTGCCGTAGGCCTCGCCGGTTGAGGCTCCATCCCTAACCAAAGTCCAGGCTGTCACTAGAAGCTCCCCGGCTTTTTCCTGATGAGCGGCTAGTCCGTCTAACCGCTGATGAAGCCGGGGTGCGCGCGTACCCAAGCCCCAAGCCAGAGAGTAATAGAACAACTGGAAAGCGTTCGCGACCGTCGGAGCCTGATCCCCAAGGTCGAATACTTCCTTGCGGGTCACCGATATACGCTTTGCGCTGCGAGCTTCCCCTCAGCTGGCGGCAAGCCGCGTGCCGTAAGCGCGCGCTGCCAACGGTCACTATCCACGGATACTGCGTGGCTCGTCACAGCAGCGGCGCCGGGGAGCTTCGCGAAAATGTCTTCGGGCAAGGGCGCATTTTCGTTGATCATGGGAGGACTCTACGGGGGCTGGCAGACACTGACAGGCAGGTGGCTTCCGCATTTACCGCCAGCCCAATCTACGGGCGCCAGGAATGAGGCAGCCCCCGTCAGCATGGATGCCCTCCTTGTCGTCCTCGAACTCTCCTCCGCAGTCTGTGCACTCGAATCGGAATCCGTTAGGGCTGACGCGGTACCGGGGGTTTGCTCTGAGCTGCTCCATTCTTTCTGCATGAGCCTTCTTGGCGGCCAGGGGATAAGGCAATTCCCCTGTACCGGCTTCCGTCACCCAGAACGGTTTGCGGCGTGGACCAATGAACCTCCAGTCACTCTCTTCGACCTGCACGGGCGGCCGTGCCGCTCGTGGTTTCTCTTGAGCGTGATTCGATTGGGCGGGCGGCTTGCGATACACCACGGTGCGGGCCTCGGCGCTGGAAACGCTTGATTCTGCGATGAGCGTCCACTTTGCCAGTGGGAGCGCGGACACCCAGCGGCCCTGAATAATTTGGTTGCATTCTGGGCACACGAACGTCCGGCGTACAGGCCAGCCATTCACCCGAAAGACCTTCGCTTTGGCCAAGCTGCTCCCGGCGGCGGCCAACCATGTATCGACATGTGCACGCACGTTGTCGAAGTTCTCCGTCGTAGGCCGCCACATCGGGCCGCCGGACGTCCCCATCGGTGTTGGTTCCGTGAGCCGCCAGATCAGCATGGGATGGCAGGCCTCCAGGCAGCGGACTTCGCTGGCCCAAATGCGCTTCGCAGCGAGGACCGGTCGCGCGGCGCCAATGGCCGGAGTTGCGGCGCACGCGATGAACCGGGCGGCAAGTTCTTCCGTTTGAAGCATCGCCTTCTCCTCGGCCAGGCGCTTCTCCTCGGCCAGCCGTATTTGCCTGTCCTGGTGTTCAGCCGCAGCCTTTGCCTTCATCTCCTCCAGTTTGGAGATCTCATCCAATTGGTGCTCTGGTGTTCCATACGGCCAGCGGAAGGACGGGTCCAGAATAGCGTCCAGTGCTGCCCCTACGGATGCCCTTTTGCCGAACAGCGGCTGGAAGTGGGCCAGCTCCATAAGTAATTCGGGCGGCCCGGACAGGGCGCTGGTTTTGCCGAATCCCGTCACGATCATCGGCATTTGAACGCGAAACCAGTCGAGGTTGTCGGGAACGATCCACACCACCCCAACGCGGTCGTCTGCGTAACGCTGTGATCGGCGAATGTACTCGTCTTCGCTCTGCGGCGACAGCTGTACCTCGAAAGCGAGTCGCTTGCCACTGAAATGGATAGCCATGACATCAGCGATCCATGCCCGCTCCGGATGGGCATGCTCGACCTCGGCGCGCCAGCCAGAGGCCGCGTTTATCTTTTCCTTCAGCGCCCGTTTCATTGTGAGGTGTTGCTCCGACTCGGATTTGTGCTCGATGGAGCATGCCACGTCACGGTGGTGCCTGAAGAATTGCAGGCTCCCAAGCGTGACCCGGCTGGCGCGTAGCCCGCACTCGACTAGCACCAGGCTCTTATAGTTGGGGTCGTTCACGAGCGCGCGCCATGGCTCATGGGCCATATGCGTTGCGTCGATCCGCTCACCATTTAGGTACGCCACCAACTGCACAGAAGCCCCCATTCACCTGCACATCCGTGATCGCCAATTTACCGCCGATCCCGGCACTTGCCGCGCCGAACCTGAAGAGCGAGTGAGCTTAAGCCAGATCCTGGAAGGCCCGCCGCAATTTGTCAGTGACATTCACGCCAGCATCTCGTGCTGGGGCCATTCGAAGTCGCCAGCCATCGGTACGATGGGGCCGTGCAATGGTCCGTACCTCGTTGTTGGAGAGCTCTCGGGCCCAATCGATCGCAGAAGTTTCACGATCCATCGCAACGACAATCGCAGCATCAAAGTCGAAGTGGCGAAACGCCCAATGCCGTAAATCGCCCTTCCCCTACGTGTCAGGCTGGAACGGTACCCGGGGCTCATAGCAAGTCCGTTTAATCGCGTGGGGCGAGAACCAGGAATCTAATAATCATGTCCAGTCCGGTTTTGAGCGCAGTACGCGAAGATAGTGCTGTGAGTAGTCGTAGTAGTTCCGGGCCCCGGGCCGGTGGTCCGCGGCCTCGACGTTCGTTCACCCCGGTGCAGAAGCTCGAGTTTTTGACCGCGTACGAGAACGCGTGCGAGAGCAATGAGGGTGGTGCGTTCCTGCGCCGGGAGGGCCTGTTTTCCTCGCAGATGACCGAGTGGCGGCGGTTGCGTGACGCTGGCGTTCTGGCCGGGAAGAAGGCCGGGGAATCGATCGGGAAGCTGTCGGCAGACCAGGCTGAGAATGCGCGTTTGCGCCGCCAGTTGGAGGTGAGTGAGAGCCGGTTGAAGAAGACCGAGGCGGCCCTGGAACTGATGGGAAAACTACAGGCGTTCTTAGAGAGCGCCTCAGAGGATATGCCGGACGAGCCCCGGTCCAAGAAACGCTGATGGCCACGTACCGGTCGATGCTGGAACTGAAGATCCCCACGCGCCGGGCAGCATCATTGACGGGTGTTTCCCGGACGACCGCGAACCGCAAACCAGCTCTGCCGCGGGACCATGCGCCGGTGGTGCCGCAGAACAAGCTCAGCGCCGCCGAGAGGGCCGAGATTCTGGCGGCACTGAACTCACCGGAGTTTGTGGACCTGGCACCCATGCAGGTCTATGCAAAGCTGCTGGATCAGGGGATCTATCTGGGATCGCTATCGACGTTCTACCGGGTGCTGGAGGAAAACCGGATGGTCAAGGAACGCCGCCGGCTGGCCAAACACCCGCCCCGGGCCGTTCCTGAACTGCTCGCCACGGCCCCGGGGCAGGTCTACACCTGGGATATCACCAAGCTCGCCGGCCCGGTCAGAGGGAGGTATTTTGACTGCTACATGATGGTTGATATCCATTCGAGGTTCATCGTCGGCGCGCACGTACACGCCACCGAATCCGGGGTTCTCGCCGTGGAAATGATGAAGGAAATCTTCGGAATCCACGGCATCCCCCAAGTCGTGCACGCGGACCGGGGAACATCCATGACGTCCAAAACCGTGGCTGCGTTGCTCTCCGATCTGGAGGTCACCCGGTCTCACTCCAGGCCCCGGGTGAGCAATGACAACCCCTACAGCGAGGCGCTGTTCAAGACCCTGAAATACGGGCCCGAATTCCCCGAACGCTTCACGTCCGTCCACGACGCCGGGGCATTCATCAGCGGCTTCGTGGAATGGTACAACCATCACCACCAACATTCCGGAATCGGCTTCCACACGCCCGCGAATGTCCACTACGGCCACGCCGCCGGCGTCGCCAGGGAACGCTCCGCAACGCTCGCTGCAGCCCGCGCGAAACACCCCGAACGCTTTGCCACCACCACCGATCCCAAAATCCTCGCGCTCCCAGGACCAGCGTGGATCAACCAACCCAAGGAAATCACCGAACAGTTAGCCGCCTAACTCCCGTTGGTACCGTTCAGCTTGAAAAATTCCGTTCGGCAGTGAACGAACCTTTACCTGGAGCCGACGCCCATCATTGGCAACAACGTCCACCGATTTCGCCCCGACCGGAACGAGTTGCCCGCTGTAGGCAACGGAGACGACGCGTTCGATGAGTTCGCCAGCGAGGGAAGATGCCGTTCGGCTGTGTCCGCGGGCTTTGAATTCGGCATCGATCGCTCTCCGTAGCGAAAGCAACTCCTCCAGAGACATCCCACCCAGCTCGAAGCGACTCATGGTCCTACTGAAACAGCGCCCACTGGTCCTATGCCACTTTATTAGACGGAATGTTCAGACCGCGCTGGCGCAGGCGCGCCAGTACCTCATGAGCGGCGTGGTCCAAGGCCTCGCCTTCCAGCTGGTAACGAAGCGCATCCACCACGGTGGCATGCAGGTCTTCGTAATCGTCTTCTGCTGATTCGGTGCTGTGAGCCATATGAGCAGAGTACGTCAGTACTTGGGTGCCACACATGAAGTACTGGGGATGCCGTATAACGCGGAGGGACTGGCAGTGTCCCGTCTTGCCGGCGGTTCTGTGATCGCTTGGTATCGCTCTAATGGGAAGCGGCTAGTTTGTAAGTGGCTCGGGACCGTCTGTAAAACGTTGCTCGGTCCATTCCGAGATCGCTGGCAACCTGAGCAGCGGTCACACTCTGCTACTCTCGCGACTATGCAGCAGCGCGAAACTGGATTCATTGCTCAGTACGGTAGCGGTACATGTACCCGGTGCGGCTCGTCGATCGAGGCGGGTCAGGAAATCGCGACCTCTTCGTCTGGGCGGGTGACGCGTTATCGCCACATTGAGCCATGCCCTGGTGCGGCACCAATCACGTGCAGCATCTGCGGCGACAACTGGTGGGAGTGCGACTGCCCCTGAGGGATTCCGAACAACTGTGTGATGGTGGCCAGCGATCGCGCGAACCACAGCAGTTCGGGTACGACGGCGTTCGAGGATACCCAGTGAGAAAGGCATTTTCCGCAGCTCTTGGGGTCCTGCCCCAATAGCACTGCTGTCCCTTGATGTATCACTCAGTGATACGCGCCCGTAAGGATCCTTTACCGGGCGTTTGCTTTCGCCAAGACTTCAAGCGAGAGCAGGGCACTGGCCGTGAGAATCTGCATGCCTAGGATCCGCTCGTCCCGGTGCCCTGCCTTACGCATGGGCGCTCGACTCGATGGCTACGGCGAATCTCCTTAGTCTTCTTCGGTCTCTTCATCTTCGTTCGACTCCGCCTCATCGTCCGAGGACGGCTCGGTTGCTCTCGTCAAGTACGCAAACCGACTGACATCGTGCTCGGGCATAGGAGCAGCGAGCTGCTGAGCCAGGTTCACGCTGGGCAAGAGCCTTTAGAGCCTCCGCGCACCGCTCGTCAGCCATGTCGGGCAGCGAGGGCTCTCCAGGCGTCAGGAGAGTTGGCGTCTGGCCCTCTTCGCTTGCCGAGATGATCGGGGCCAGGACCGGAGAAGGCACCGACGTGTGGGGCTGGAACCCGTTGCGGGACCACACCGCCAAAACCACCGCCCGGCCCGAGTTCTCCCTGATCGCCCTGATCTGCGCCGGGTACGAAAAGACCATCCAGAAAGACTCATGGTGCAGCGCCGAGAAGCAGCACTTCCACTACCTGAGCCAGCTCACCACCTGGGGGCTACACCGCAAGCGCCGTGGAAGAAATTCATCATCGACAAGCAGAGTACTGACACCGAGTAACCGGACCGTGAGCCGGGTGGCTGACCCCCAAGGCAGCCGCCCGGCCCACTCACCCAAGCAGGGACTAGGAAGCTTCCGGAGGTCGGGCGGTCCGCCGCCCAGGGCGAAGCACATTTTTCCTTTGCGAAGGTAAACACGGGAAGGGCCGGCCCTTCCGCATTACATCGGAAGCATGTGGCGTGGTCGGGATCGGGACCCCGCGTCAGTTAGGCTGCAGCCTCGTCCTCCGAATCCCCGTCGTCCACCGATGCGCCCTCTACAAGCGCTGTGCACGCAGCGATGACATACTCCGGAACAGCGTCGAAGTCTCTTGGGTTGAGCTGCATCACATACTCGTTTTCGATGTGATAGGTCTCGTTGACAAACTTCGTAAAGACCTTATCGCCCTTCAGAGCGATGGGGTTTAGCTCGGACATGATTCTAAAAAGTTGCACCTTTTCATAGCCCACGTCCGTAGCATCAAACTTGGCCTTCAACGCAACGGCGTCCTTGAGCTCCGAGAGGATCCGTGCGTAGTCGAAGCTAGGGATGTGCTCTTTGACTGCTTCGCTCGCTTCGAGGACGCCTTCGTCTGTGAGTGGCGTCTGGTCGGCTCCCGTCTTTTGTGTCGGAACCTCCCGCAGATGAAGCAGGCTCGATAGGAGGTCGTACTCACCGCCGCGAGAACCGTGCACCTCGAATCGACGTCGCAGGTAGATGCACTTGATGGCATCATCGCTGGCTGACGAAATATTGGAGTCGCATACCTGGGAGAACGTGCTGATATCGCTGGCCTCGATGGGCTTCTCGCTCACCAGCCCTGACCGGCCGCTAAGGAAGTGCACAGCAGGATCTGCCGCCGTGAACTGACCGGAGGTTCCAGTCAGCACGATATCTACGGCCGGTTCGATATCGTGAGTAAGAAGAAGCGATGTGACATTACGGAGACTGTTCTTACCGTGGAAAAGCTGGTGGAGGATTGCGAACTTCTTCGTCTTATCGAAACTGGAGATCGGATCGTCCAGCACAACCAGGTCCGGCTGCTCTCGATTTACATGATGCATGAACAACACGAGCGCGAAGGCGTTCTTCTCGCCATAGCTCAAATGACTAGACGCAGACTCGAGATGTCCGGGAGCATCCTTGTGCTCCAGGAGCATGCGATAAGAATCTCCGGTGGCCTCAATCCGGACCGAGTATCGATAGCCTGCAGAACTGAGAAACTCATTTATCGATGCTTGATTGACCTGAATGAGTCCAGCAACCCTCCTCTTCTGTTCTGAGATGCTGCGCCGAACATCGATGATCTGGATGGCAACTTCGTCAAGCTTCCCGTTTATTAGGTCTACGACCAACGTCGTTGCGTCCGAGTTGAGTGCGTGTAGTAGGGACAGATCCACCTTGAGGTCATTTAGAACGGCCCCCACATCTTTTTCGTCTCGAAGGGCATGAAACGACAGTCCTTGCAGCGTGGAAAGCTTTAGGAGGAGCGTCTCCACCTGCCCTCGCAAAGTGGCAAGGAAGAGGCCCTCCTCTGGTGTGATTTCAGTGAGGGACGTCGTCAAGGCTTCTAGCTGCTTTAGGTAGCCGGGCTCAAAGTAGCGGCCGAGCTTATCTAAGGCGTTCCGCAGCGCACTCATGTTCTTGACAGCGGCGGACTCGTATTCCGCAGAGACCTGCGTTGCCGTGGCCTTGTCAACACTCTGGACCGAGCAGAACGGGCAGTTTTCGGAGAGATCGAGGAAAGCCTTCCCCTTCGCTTGCCAGGTGATCCAACCCGCTGGATCACTGCTTTGCAGAAAACCCTTGTAGCCCTGTAACGGCGCTGGAATGTTCTTGAGCTTGCCGCCAACTCCCAGGGCTTTGAATCCTCGGCTGGTCTTGGCGACTGCACCTGTCTTTGTAACGTTGAAAGCATCACGCAGCTCAATGAAGCTGATCAGAGCTTCGTTGAAGTCCGTCTGCTGCGCAAACGTCGCCTTCAGAGACTGGAACAGGGACTCGATCTTTTCGAGTCCCTGCTTGTAATCGTCTGTGTTGATGAAGATCTCGAAGCTGTTCTTGAGAACTTCGTCGGGCTGGAACACAAACTGCGATACGTAGGCATCATTGAAAGTAAGCACACTGTTGATTTCTTCAGCGCCTTCTACGACCGGTCGCGGGCCGTCGGCTACTGCCCGGTACTTGAAGGGGGTCAGTTCATCCAGGTTTCCGTCGCCCTCGGTACGTAGCGTGAGCGCTCGAGCGATCGTGCTCTTGCCGAGGCCGTTGGGCCCGTACTTGATGTTTAGAGATGACCGACGAAGGGAGATATGCGCCTCGCCGATACTGTTGCAATCCTTGATCCTGATTTGATAATCAGCTGGCACGTTTGATTCCACTTTCACAGTGTCAATCTCGGGCTCTGTCATGGCCCACCCCCAATATATTTCATGACGATCTGCTTTGATCTGCCAGTACCGACTCGCGGTTAAAGTTCGACGATTTTCGTCGCACTTGAACCTTCTATGAAACATACCGGGTTTTACGAATACGGCATTTGGCCGCGCCGCGGTGAAATCCCTGTTCAGCCGATCCGGATCTCACTCTGAGTCCCTCCGCGTAGCCCTGGCCTTGAGGTATCCACCGTGCATAGTGTTGCGACCGGACTCCCTACGCAGCCAGCCTCCTGGACGCGCTTCGGTTCCAGCGTCCAAAAGGACGGATTCCGAAATCTCGCCGGTAATGTTGGGCAGGGTTGGCGCTGTGCTGACAACGCCTTCCGGTTGGTTCCCAGCCGTTCATCGCCCGAAGCCTAGGCTTGCAGAAACTGGAGTGCATGTGTCGCCATCACGAGATGACCGGTCCGCGGACTTGCTCGACAAGTCGGCAGACGACCCCGCCGCTACGGATTCCGTTGCTCATCGTCTGCGGCATGGGTGGCACCAATGATGGTGACAGAGACGATTGTCGAGGAGCAGGTCATGAAGTCGCGCCATCGTGTCAAGATCTACGGTGAGGTTTTTACTCCGCGTCACATGGTCAACCGGATGCTCGACTTGGTCCGCGAGGAGTTGGATACCGGCCGCGACTTCGTCGACAAGACCTTCCTTGAGCCTGCAGCGGGCGACGGCAACTTCCTGGTCGCGATCCTGCGTCGCAAGCTCCACGCTATCGAGAAGCGGTACCCGGTCGAGGAGTGGCCGGAGGAGTCGCTGTTCGCACTGGCCTCGATCTACGGCATCGAGCTGCTGGAGGACAACCACCAGGACGCGAAGGCGATCATGATCGCCGAGTTCCTGGGTTTCCACCAGGCCCACGGCACTCCCTGCGGTCCGGACACCGACCTGCACGGGGCGGCGGCGTTTCTCATCGAGACGAACATCGTCCTGGGCAACACCCTGACCGGCCAGACCCCGAAGGGGCAGGACATCCAGTTCTCGTGGTGGAACCGGATCGAGGGAGCCCCCGGCATGGTGCAGCGTGAGCCGTTCACCCTCGCCTCTCTGCGCGATGACGGCGGTTTCGACTTCACCATCTACGACAGCTATCAGGTGTGCCGGATCGATAAGGTCCACGAGGAAGTGAGGGCCGGTGCCTAGTCCGAATATCAGAACGTTCCGTGAGATCACTCCGCTTATCTACTCGTGGACGACGCCGGACATCCCCAAGTACGTCGGCTGGGAGAAGATCGGGTACACGGAACAGGAGAGCGCCGACGCCCGGATTGCACAGCAAGCATCCCAGCTGTCCGTCGAGAAGAAGAAGGTGTGGGTTCGCCGAGCCTTTTTCTCGTCTGAAGCCGGTGGGCGCTTCACGGACAAGGACTTCCACGCGTATCTCCGCCAACAAGGTGTGGAGCGCGAGACCCAGCCCAAGCGCACGGAGTGGCATCACTTTGAGATCGCGCCGAAGAGGTCAATAGAGTACTTCAACGACTTCGCCGGCCAGGACTTCCCACACGTACCGAGCACCGGCGTGGAGGATGACTATGTCCTGCGTCCCGAGCAGCAGGCGGCCGTCGACCAGGCAGTGGCTGCTTTCCGGTCGGGGCAGAGCGAGGTGCTCTGGAACGCCAAGCCGCGGTTCGGAAAGACGCTGACGACGTACGACCTGATGTCGACCCTGGACGTCCGGCGGGTCCTGGTTGTCACCAATCGCCCCGCGATAGCGAATTCCTGGTTCGACGACTTCGTCCGCTTCATCGGCCACCGGACGACGTTCAAGTTTGTCTCGGAGTCGCCGTCCCTGTCCGGGCTTACGCCCATGACTCGCGAGCAGTGGCTGGCCTTCTCGCTAAACCATCAGGATGAGGACCCGCGCATCGTGGAGTTCCTGTCGCTGCAGGACCTGAAGGGTTCGCAGTACTTCGGCGGCTCGCACGACAAGCTCAAGCACATTACACAGTTCGACTGGGATCTGCTGGTGATCGACGAGGCCCACGAGGGCATCGATACCACCAAGACCGACGTCGCCTTCGATCAGATCAAGCGCCTACGGACACTGCACCTTTCGGGCACGCCGTTCAAGGCACTGGCCGTCGGCAAGTTCGACCAGGACCAAATCTTCAACTGGACCTACGAGAACGAGCAGACCGCCCGCCAGCAATGGGAGGACAACGGCCAGGAGAACCCGTACGCGGCGCTGCCGACGCTCAACCTGCTGACTTACCAGATCTCGCGGATGATCACGGACCGTCTGGCCGAGGGCGTCGCTATCGACGAGGACGCGGCGAACATCGACTACACGTTCGACCTTAACGAGTTCTTCTCGACGAAAGACAATGGGTTCTTCGAACACGAGCCTGAGGTCATCAAGTTCCTCGACTGCCTTGCGGCCAACGAGAAGTACCCGTTCTCCACGCCCGAGCTGCGCGATGAGATTCGCCACTCCTTCTGGCTGCTCAACCGCGTCGCCTCCGCCAAGGCAATCGAGAAGCTCCTCAAGAAGCACGACGTCTTCAAGGACTACACGATCATCCTGGCAGCCGGCGACGGACGCTCGGACGAGACCGACCCGGTCGCAGCAGGCAAGTCCCTCGACAAGGTGCGCACGGCCATCACCGAGGCGGAGAAGTCGGGCGGTAAGACCATCACACTGTCTGTCGGGCAGCTAACCACAGGCGTCACAGTGCCGGAGTGGACCGCCGTCATCATGCTGTCGAACCTGTCCTCTCCGGCACAGTACATGCAGGCGGCGTTCCGGGCGCAGAACCCCTGCACGTTCGAGCGCGGCGGGCACGTCTTCCAGAAGCAGAACGCATACATCTTCGATTTCGCGCCCGAACGCACGCTGACGATCTTCGACGCCTTCGCCAACAACCTGCACCCGAACCCCTCGGGCGACCAGCAGGCGCGGCAGGACAACATCCGCCGGCTGCTGAACTTCTTCCCGGTGCTGGGTGAAGACGCCGAGGGCCGGATGATCGAGCTCGACGCCACCCAGGTCCTGACGTTCCCGCAGGTATTCAAGGCCCGCGAGGTCGTGCGCCGCGGCTTCCTGTCGAACCTGCTGTTTGCGAACGTGGCCGGCATCTTCCGGTACTCCGAGCACTTCAAGGAGATCCTGGACAAGCTGCCCACCGCGAAGCAGGGCAAGGTTAACACTGGGGAGCCCCTCGACATCCCACAACCGCCGCCCATCACTGACCCCGACGGAAACGTCCAGGTCGACGTGGAAACCGTTATCAACCCCAAGGTCTCCGAGCTCGGCAAACCCGTCTACAGCATCGAGGAGATCCCTACCCCCGAGCCCGACGCCCCGGCGTCCACGGCGGCGACAGAGATCGCCAAGGCGGTGACCGAACAGACCCGCTCCAAGCGCGAAGAGTTGACGAAGGCCTACGGGCTCACCGCCAAGCAAGCCCATCGCGACATCCAGCGCACCGAGCAGGCCGTGAAGAACCAGATCGAGCGCGCCTACACCGAGCACAACATCGCAAGCAAGCACATCGAGGACGAGCTCAAGAACGCAGCCACGGAGGCCGAGGCCCAGGCTGTCGAGGCCAAGAAGGCCGAACAGGACGAGGCGTTAAGAGCGAACGTCCTGGCCATCGTCGACAAGACGATGGAGGAGATTGTACCCGAAGTGGTCACTCGCGAAGAGACCAAAAAGGAGCAGAAGCGCACAGACCAGACGATGGACGACGCCCGCTCCCACCTGCGGGGCTTCGCCCGCACGATCCCCATGTTCCTCATGGCATACGGGGACCGGGGCCTCCGGCTGTCGAACTTCGACGACTACACGCCCGACGACGTGTTCGAGGAGATCACGGGCATCAGCGAGGCCGAGTTCCGTCTACTGCGCGACGGCCGGGACGTCACAGAGGAGAACGGCACCATGACGAGGATCCCGGGCCTCTTCGACGAGACGGTCTTCGACCAGGCCGTCCAGGAATTCCTGAACAAGAAAGAATCACTCGCCGATTACTTCGACGACTCACAGACCGAGAACATCTTCGCCTACATCCCACAGCAGAAGACGTCCATGGTGTTCACCCCGCCATCCGCAGTCAAGAAGATGGTCGACACCCTGGGGGAGAAGGACCCGGGGATCTTCACCGACCCGAACACGACCTTCGCTGACACGTTCTCAACTGCAGGCTTGTTGTTGATGGAAATCGTGCGACGTCTGGACACCGGCCTCGCCGCGGTGTTCCCGGATCAGGAGGAGAGGCTGCGGCACGTCCTGACTTCACAAATCTTCGAGATGAGTCACAATGAGATCCTTCACCGCATCACAATAGAGGCTGTCTCCGGCGGTGTCCTCGAGCGCAAGGCATGGATCGAAGGCTCCGGTCACTTCCGGGTTGGGAACCTTGTCCGGATGACCCCGGAAGAGCGGCAGAAGATGGTCGACGACATGCTGACGGAAGGGCACTGATCATGAGTAAGAAGTTCGACGTCGTCATCGGCAACCCGCCCTACCAGGATGATCTGATTGGCGATAATGGAACGAAGTCTCCGCCGATCTATCACCTGTTCATGGATGCGGCTTTCGAGATCTCGGAACGGACGGTGTTGGTGACCCCCGCGCGATTCCTTTCGAACGCGGGCCAGACCCCGAAATCCTGGAACCAGAAGGTTCTGTCCGACGAGCACCTCAGCGTGGCGCTGTTTGAGTCCTCTTCGTCGGCGATCTTTCCTGGAACCGATATCGACGGCGGGATCGTCGTCACGTATCGCGATGCCACGCGTGTCATCGGCCCCATCGGAAACCATTCACATGTCCCGGATACGGTGAAGTCGCTGGTCGACGCTGTCACGGCGCGATCGACGACATCTCTTGCGACGACTATCACCGAGCACCCGTGCACGTGGAACCCTTGTGTCTTCACGGACCACCCTGAACTGCGTGAGCGCATCCCTGCCTCGAGTGGCCTCCGCTTGAAGACGAACACATTCGAACGAATGGACGAGGTCTGCCTGAAGACCGACCCTAACGACGGTAGTTCGTACGTCCAGATCCTCGGCCTCGCGAATCGGAAGAGGGAAGTGCGGTGGGTTCGCCGCGACTACCTCATGACTCCGGAAGTTGTGGACAAGTACAAGGTGATCATCGCCAGCGCTGATGGAGCGGCTGTTAAGTCCGGGAGGGTCGTTGGAGTGCCGTCGGTGGCCGCGCCGGGCACTGGGTTCACCCAGACGTTCATGTCTATCGGGCGGTTCGATACGGAAGCAGAAGCAGAGGCATGCGCGAAGTACGTGAAGACCAAGTTCGCCCGCGCGATGCTCGGGGTTCTTAAAACGACGCAGCACAACTCAGCAATTAAGTGGAAGTACGTCCCGCTGCAGGACTTCACGCCGGTGTCGGATATCGACTGGTCGAAGTCGATCCCGCAGATCGACCAGCAGCTGTACTCCAAGTGCGGGCTCGACGCCGACGAGATCGCCTTTATCGAGGCCCAGGTCAAGCCGATGGAATGACCGATGGAGAGGCGTGCCAGAGGTTATGCGCCCTACCCGACTCTCCTGGGCGCCGAGCGTCCGCAAGACCTCCAAGCGTGGCGATGAGCCCAAGATTGTGGCCGGCACCAAGGTGCTCCTCTAACGAGCATAAGACTGTTGGTGCTGCCCCCTAGAGTCAGCGCCGCAGTACCAAGGTGGCACTGCACAGCGTCTGGAGGGACCCCATGGTCAAGTCTGTCTTCTAAAGCTTTCACTATGACCGAGACGTCCACCGGGTGCAGTTGGTGCGCAAAATCAACGCGCTCGAAGGGCAGCCGGTGGGACGTTTCAATGGTGTACTGATTTCTCAGTCGCTGAAGCTAGCCACTACATCTTGCAGATGGCCCCCCTGTGGGGACGGCGGACGGTCAAATACGACCCTTTGTGCCTTGTAGGGACTGGGATGCCCGACCGCCTTGTGACTCGCAACGATAAATGGCGGTCTTTTCGCAGCGCTATTTGTCACCCTGCCCCCCGTTGGGAGGATCCATCACCGGGATGCTCGACTAATCGCTGGTGTCCGCTTGTGGCGCGAGCCGCCTCGAATCATGCCACTCCGCGTTATTCCAGAGCACAGGCGTGGCGCCGACTGGATCAAAACTGATCCGGGAATCATTGCTCTGCACAGCCATGATTTCTCGGACTTCCGGGGTAGGGGTTTGTTATGACGGCGGAAAGTTGCGGGGGACGGTGTCCCGTTTCCTTAGTTCTCTCGGGGTACGACGGGACTCCGGCAAGGAACCGACCTCGTTTGTGCAGGTCAGGCGTCGTCGGGCGCCACTCTAGCGTGGGCCTAGTGATTACACCCGTCGGGGGGTGGCCGGTTAAGCCAAGCCTAGGCCGGAGCCCCATGCCTGCACCAAAGCCCGACGGCGGCGGAGCGGGTCGCTGGCTACGGCACCAGGATGACCTTGCCCGCCCCGTGGCCGTCCATCAGCAGCCGGTGCGCCGCCGCGGCCTCCGCGAGCGGGAAGGTCTGCTGCACGTGGACGGTGAGCGCTCCGGCCTCCGTCAGCCGGACCAGCTCCAGCCGGGCGGCGTCGCGGATGGCGGCGCCGTTGTCCGCGCCGGGCGCAACGCCAAGCACCTTGATGCCGGCCCCAAATCCGCGGCTGAACCCGGCAATGGTGGCAATCCTGTCCCGGTCCGCCACCAGTTCCAGCGACACGTCCAGGGCCTCGTCCGTGCCCACCAGGTCCAGGGCGGCGTCGACGCCGCCGGGCGCCGCCGCCCGCACGCGGTCCGCCAGCCCGGGCCCGTAGGCCACCGGAATGGCCCCCAGCTCCGCTAGCAATGTGTGGTTCGCCGGACTTGCCGTAGCAACCACCGTGGCACCCCGGCCGGCCGCCAGTTGGATGGCCATGATGCCCACCCCGCCGGCGCAGCCGTGGATGAGCACGGTGTCTCCGGCGCCCACCGCCGTGGCCGCAAGTGCGTGGGTGGCAGTGACGCCGGTGAGCATCAGGCCCGCGGCCTGGTTCCAGTCCAAGGTGGCGGGTTTGGGCAGCACGGCCCCGGCGGGAACCAGAAGTTCCTCGGCGTAGGCCCCCGGCGCGCGGAACACGATGACCTTGTCCCCCACGGAGATGGGCCCGGCTCGCCCAGGGTCTCGTTCAAAACGGACAATGCTTCAGGGCCACCGAAGGCGGTGGCTGCCACGTAGCTGGTCATACCATACCTGCAACAACCCCGCGCAAGGCACCGCTATTCCGTTCCCGGCCCGCTTTCGGGGCGGCGGCCGGGTGTACCTGGTCGCGGGTAGCCGCCAGGCTGCGGGTAGCCCCGATAGGCGAAGCTCGGGTCAACGTAGCTCGGGCCCCAATACCGCGCCTGCCCGTAGGAGAGCATGGACGCAAAGACCCAGGGCAGGAAGAACAGCCCCACCGTGTAGCCGGCGTCCTTGCCGAAGGACCTCGACACATTGTTCACCGAGATGCTCGGAAAGACGCTGGCGGAGTTGGGCGTTTTCGCGAGACAGACGGGTGATGCGGTCATGAACGTTGGCCAGGTCGGCAATGAGGGATGGCCGACACGCTCGGTCCTCCGGTCCTGGTGGTGGTCGGTTCGGCGGCTTTGACGGGCTTTCTGTCCTTCGCGGTGGATCACGGCGACGCTCCGAGAGGGGTGCTTGGTCATCTCTGTGAGCTTGCCAATAGCCAGGATCTGCCGGCTGAGGCGCGCGGCGAGGAAGGCGTCTGGAGCCTGCGACACACGGAGAGAACCCGTCGTCCACCAAGCAAGCGATCAAGCTTGTGCCGTAGTCCACTACGGGCGATCGGACCCCCATAGAACCAAGGAGCTGGAACGGTGCTCAAGATGCCGGTTCACCCAAAACTTTCTGAGATTTCCGCGACACGATTCTGCCCGTGCCCGCACTGTATCCGTAGGGAGGGGTATGTCTCGAGGCGGTCTGTTTCTTAGGAACCTGTCGCCAGGCTGACTTCCTTGTGCACCCGTGAAGGGTGGCATCCTTACGATTCGAGGGGTCTAGGGGACGGTTGGTGTGGTCCGCCGGTGGTGAGTGTGATGATCGCCGCCCGTGACCCCGACGGTAGCCCCCCGAGCGCCTGAGAAGCCGGCTCGTTGTGCTGCCAACTGCCTCTCATCGGTCCCAATCCTGTTCATGGGACCAATCTTTCAGTACGCCACTGACCTAACAGCCCCATCCCTACGGGGCCGGGTCGCCGTCCGTGGATGCAGCTTCGTCTGCGCGGGGGAGGCCCCTGATCAGGGCCGCCATGCGGCGCACCGCCTCGGGGTCGTCCTCCCAAGAGCTGCCGTCACGCGTGCAGGCGTGGAACGTGTTCACGCCGGCATCTTCGGCCGCGTGGTTGAGCTCGGCCCAGGCCTTTCTCAAATCTGCCAGCTGTGCGGGTGTCAACGGCTCGCGCTCCTCCTTGGGTGTGGCCACCGCGGCAGGGGAGGAATCTTCTGTAACCGGGGTCCGGTGCCGGATGAAGAGGCTTCGCAGTCCCACAGTCCCATCTCTCCTTCTGACAAGAATGTCCCGCATGGGATTGGGGGAAACCAGGCGGGACAGCCCCACGGTACCAACCCAGTCTGACAAGGCTCAGGGTAAGAGCATGCTCGCGGGGCTCGCACCCCTTTCGGGCGTCCACTCCGCAAGCTCCGTGGCCGGCTGTTGGGTGCTGGCGGTCCGTCGCAGAGCTCCTGCCCGTCAGCACCTGTTTGTCTACGACGTTTTCTGGTTGCTGTCCTTCGGATTCTAGGCGTCCGCTCCACCCTGTCTAGCCCCTCCTTCGTCGGGGCCTGCGGCGGAGGAATTTCCCTATGGCGCTCCTTCGTCGCTTATTTCCTCCGGGAATTTCCCGCGCCTTGCCCAAGGGTAGACAGGGCTCCGTCGGCCGCCGAGCAAGCAAGCTTGCCAGCAACCAAAAAACAACGGGGGAGAGGGGACGCTGGCCGGTCACCTGATCCGCCCCACTCACCCGACTTCTCGGCAAAGAAGGAGCAACACCATGAACGCAATCACCATCAAGACGGTGACCACAGCCGACACCGGCGAAACCATCGACGGCGTTACTGTGCTGGGCGATTACCACATGAACGGCGGCTACGACTGGATGGAACTCATCGGTGAACACGGCTGGTCCGTGATCCCCAGCTGGGGCTGCGATGGCTGGGACCTGGGTCAGTGGCCTTATGTCATGGTCGCCGGGATCCGTACCGCCGATGAGATCGGCAACCTGTTCGGCATGGCTACGTACTGTGAGGGCGACGTTCGGACGACCTTCTACAGGACCAAGGCCCGGTTCTGGGATGCGATCAGTGAACAGGCGTTCTTCCACTGGAAGAACGGACAGGCCCAGGGACCGGAAGACCTGCCCCTGGCGGCGGCCGAGCTGCCCAGCCGGTACCGCCAGCCGTGCACCGTCTTCACCGCCGCCTAACCACCGGCGAAGGGGTTCCCCGCTCCGACCGGAGCGGGGAACCTCACCCCGAGAACCTCCGTCGCCGCGGCAGGCTCACTTTCCGCGCTGGGGCGGTCCGTCGTCGTGGCCGGCTGCCGCTGTGGTCACCGGCGACGGACCGCCGTCCGCATGAGGGCCGCGCGTGGTGGCTGATGCCGGCGGCCTGCCCTGGCGGATGGCCGGCGCGGGAGGATCCATCCGCGTCCTCGGGCAAGTCTTGGCTTCCGCTGCGCTGCACCCAGGTAATCGGGCGTCCGCTCCGCGGCCGGCTGTTGGGTCCAGGGCGCACCGTCGCAGAGCTCCGGACCCCCTGGCCCTGTTGTGTCTACGACGTTTTTTGGCTGCTGTCCTTCGGATTGTACGTGTCCGCTCCACCCCGTCTAGCCCCTCCTTCGTCGGGGCCTGCGGCCCGAAGAATCGGCTCCGGCGCTCCTTCGTCGCTTATTTCCTGCGCAGATTCCACGGACCTTGCCCTGCGGGTAGACAGGCCTCCGTCGGCCACAGCTCCGCAAGCTTCGCCAGCAGCCAAAAAACAACGGGGGAGGAAAGGAAGTAGCTGGCCGGGTCACGCCGCTCCCTCACCACATCCTCGGAAAAGGACACACAACCATGAGCGATTTCATCAGCTTCACCAACCCGGCCGACATCCTCGCGCTCATCCCGCATACACTGGGGGAACAGCCCAAGGAATCCTTCGTCGTGCTGACCATGAACGGAACGCGGCTTGGCGCGACCCTGCGCGTGGACGCACCGTTCGCAGCGGATCCGCGCGGCTACGCCCTGACGCTCGTCAGCCACCTGAGCGCGGACGAGAACGCCACGGGCGCCCTCCTCGTGATCTACACCGACGAGAACAGCCCCGACAACCCGCGCCCCTACTGGGCGCACGTCGACGCATTGCGCACCGAGCTGGCCACCGCTCAGATGCCGCTGAAGGATGCATGGATGGTCACCTCCCACGCGTGGCGGAACTACCTGTGCACCGACCCCGGATGCTGCCCGGATGAACCGCTGGAGGCGATCACGACCAGCAACGGCAACGCCGAACTGATCTACCGGGGGAGCCTGGTCGCCGGATTCACCGCGCCTGTTCCCTTCACCGGAGACGCGGGAGTCCGGGAAACCATCAAGGCCCACACCCCCGAAGGATGGCCGGAGGAACTGGACCGAAGCCGGGCCATCTGGGCCGACGTCCTTCAGAACCCGGAAACCCTGACCGCCGGGCGCGCCCACGAACTGGCAGGAGCGTTCCAGCACCCCACGGTCCGGGACTACCTGATGGCCGACGTCATGACCACCGCGCCCGAGCAATTCACCTCCGTCCTGCTGGGCGTGGTCCTTGCCCGTCCGGACTGGGCACGCGTTGACCGCGCCCAGGAAATCGCCTTCGAACTGATGAAGGCAACCCCGGAAGGCCAGCGCGCACCGATGCTCTGCCTGATCGGCTGGCTGGAATGGCTCAAGGGCAAGTCCAGCTTCGCCGCACGGTACTTCAAGCTCGCCATGGAAGACGTCACCGATTACCGGCTGGCCTCGCTGCTGACCGAGCTCCTCAACCGTGGCGTAGTTGCCGACTGCGCACGGAACAAGGCCATGTCCTACACACCGACCATCCGGTAACCGGAAGAACCAAGGGCCGGGCCCCCACCGGGGTCCGGCCTTGCCGATCCTCCAGGATGCGGCGGCGGCCTCCTCCGCTGCGCTCCCCCGGCCGCCGTCAACGCTGGCGCGGGCGCAGCACCAATTCCAGACAATGTGCAGGATCCGCCGCTAGGGTGAAAGGACAGCCCCGTCCCAAACCCAGGCAAGGAAACCCCGCCATGGCATCAGAGTTCCGCATGACCGAGGACGACACCGTCAGCCCCGATGCCAGCCAGATCGAAGACCTGCTGGAATTGCGCCTGCTCACGGCAGGCCCGGAAACCGGGCCCGTAGACTTCCCCGTACCAGACCACCGGCTCGAGCAGCCGTAACCCACAGCAGCATCGACGCTGCACCACAGATTTCCTTTTTCCGAGGGAAAACAGAAAGAGCCGGCGCATTCAAAGCGCCGGCTCTTTCGCCTTAACCGCTCCCTCGCCGGCCCGAGACCGCGGGAACCTGGGGAAGAGCATGCTCGCGGGGCTCGCACCCCCTTGGGGCGTCCACTCCGCAAGCTCCGTGGCCGGCTGTTGGGTGCTGGCGGTCCGTCGCAGAGCTCCTGCCCGTCAGCACCTGTTTGTCTACGACGTTTTCTGGTTGCTGTCCTTCGGATTCTAGGCGTCCGCTCCACCCTGTCTAGCCCCTCCTTCGTCGGGGCCTGCGGCGCAGGAATTTCCCTCCGGCGCTCCTTCGTCGCTTATTTCCTCCGGGATATTCCCGCGCCTTGCCCAAGGGTAGACAGGGCTCCGTCGGCCGCCGAGCAAGCAAGCTTGCCAGCAACCAAAAAACAACGGGGGAGAGGGGACGCTGGCCGGTCACCTGATCCGCCCCACTCACCCGACTTCTCGGCAAAGAAGGAGCAACACCATGAACACCACGCCCACGCTCGAAATGATCGACCCCGCCACGCTGACCGTCGAGGTCAACGTCCGCAAGGACGCCGCCCTGACCGCTGACTTCATCGCCAGCATCAAAGAACACGGTGTGATGGAACCCGTGATCGCCCACCGCAAGGACGACGGCACCGTGCACGTCCTGATGGGACAGCGCCGTACCCGGGCCGCCGTAGAAGCCGGACGGAACAGCATCCCGGTCATGATCATCGGCTCCCCGGAGGAAGCCGAACGCATCGTCACACAGGTCGTGGAGAACATCCAGCGCGCCGAACTGACCGACGCCGACGAGGCCGACGCCTACCACCAGCTCTCCCTCATCGGCGTGTCCGCCGCCCAGATCGCCAAGAAAACAGGCCGGACCAAGACGACCGTCGAGGGAGCGCTGAAGGCCAAGGCATCCGAGGCCGGAGCCTCTGCGCTGGGCAAGGGATGCACCATCGAGGAGGCTTTGATCCTGGCCGAGTTTGAGTCGGATGAGGAAGCAATCGCTGAGTTGGAATCGGTCATCATGGACGAACCCGAGCAGTTGTTCCACGTAGCCCAGCAGCTGCGGGACGAGCGCGAGCGGGCCGCCGCCCTCGCCGCGCTGATCGAGGAACTGCAAGCCCAAGGCAAGACCATCGTGGAGGACGCCGGGAACTACGCCGACGAGGAGAACCTGTATGTCTCAGCGGCAAACCGGGCAGATGGTGAACCGGCCACCGAGGAGGACGCCAACGCCTACGTGATCAGCACCGACTACCGGGGCCAGCACAACGCGAAGCCTGTCATCACCGGCTGGAAAGAACAGGGCTTCACCCCGAAGTACGAACGCTACGACGGCGGCACTCAGGCCCGGAAAGGCCCGATGACCGATGAGCAAAAGGCCGAGCGCAAGACCCTGATTGCCAACAACAAGGCCATGGAATCGGCGACGACCGTGCGCCGCGACTGGGTCAAGACCCTGCTGGCCCGCAAGACCGCGCCGAAGGGATGGCAGTACTTCACCGTCCACGCGATCACGCACCACCCCGAAGTCGCCAGCGGCTACGACGGCAAGGTGGCCGCCGAAATGATCGGAGCCAAGTTCGAAGACAGCGACCGCTGGGCGTGGAACCCGCTCCGGGACCACGTCGCCAAGTCGGCAACGCGGCCCGAGTTCTCTCTGATCGCGCTGGTCTGTGCAGGGTATGAGAAGACGATCGCGAAGGACTCGTGGCGGTCCCCGTCCCAGACCCACCGTGACTACCTGAACCAGCTGATCACTTGGGGTTACACGCCGTCGGAGGTTGAGCAGATCATCCTCGACAGCGACAAGCCCACCGAGGAAGAAACGGCGAAGTAAGACCGGCGTGCCGGGCGGAACCCCACCCGCCCGGCACGGCCCCGGCCACTCACCGTGAGGGGACAGGGAACCTCCCGATCGGCGGGCGGTCCGCCGCCCAGGGCGAACCACAGCAGCCACTCACCAGCGGCGGACCGCCATTCAACGCGGCTACCCGATCCCGCACCCCACAGCCGCGCAACCAGGGGCAACGATGCCCACCGATGAGTTGCGACGGGCCACCGATCCTCAGCTAAGCTAACGGGAGATTTCCTTTTGCCGAGGAGCAGAAAAGGCCGGCTCAGTGAGCCGGCCTTTTCTGTTTAAGCGACATGGTTCAGAGGTGGGACGGCGAAGCCCCGCTACGCGGCCTCCACGTCACCGGGCTCTGTAACCTCCGGGCCTTGCACCCCGTCCGGCTCTGCAGGCTCCGGACGCTCTGTGACCAGGTCAATCATCCGCTTCACTTCGGCACCGCTCAGGCCAAGCCGTGCCGCCACGGCGGACTTGGCTTCTCCCGCGCCCAGCATCGCCTTGACTGTTTGTGCTGCGGATTGAACGGCGCTCTGGGCGTCGGCTTCAGCTTTGGCCAGGATGGCTTCTGCTTTCTTCTTTGCCTCCGTACGCAACAGCTCGGCATGCTCCTGCTGCTCGAAGAACGCTGCGGCCATCTCGATCAGCCGCTCGTGACGTTCCGTCAGTTCCTTGGCCTTGGTACGGGCTTTCTCGCGGGCCGCCAACTGCTGCGCAGACTTCCGTGGTGTTGCCATAGCTTTGGGTCCCTTCCCCTTGGGTTATCCGCCCCCGGACCTAACGGCTAGCGCCTGGTCAGGGCCAGGGCCGGCGGCGTGCGCCGGATCGGTCCTCGCTTACGCTCGGGCTGGTTGTGCCCGGGTTTCCCCCACGTGGACAGCTTTCGAGAAAAGGACGGTCTCTCCGCCTGCCCACCCGGGGATAACCCGGGCGGCGGTTCTACACAATCGAACGGACCGTGGATAACGGAAAAGCGTGTTACCCACCGCCCATTCTCATGTGCAGAACCGCATCAAAGACTTGATGGCCCGATCCTACCGTTTTTCGTTCTGTTTCATCGAGTTCCGCTCGTACCTCACATCAACCGATTCCACAGAACGAAAAACACCAATATCTGTCACACCTCATGCATCATCGATATGTGAGGCGTTTTGGGCGCTATGCTGGGTGCCGTGATGACCGTGCACAAGCTCAGTGCCGGCGACGGATACACGTACTACACCCGTGAAGTCGCCAGCGGTGATGAGCTGCGCTCGGCGGGCCGTCAGCTGGGCGATTACTACACGGTGGACGGCAATCCTCCCGGTCAGTGGGGCGGGGGAGGGGCGGCCCACCTGGACGTTTCGGGTGAGGTCACCGAGGCCCAGATGGCAGCCTTGTTCGGCGAAGGAATCCATCCGAACGCCGAAGCCATGGTCGAAGCAGACAAGAATGCTGACGTGCGTTTGGGTTCCCGCTTCAAGCAGTTCTCCCAGAAAGATCACGAGCTGCAGCAGCGGATTACCGTCGCGATGGGCGACTACAAGCGCATGAACCATGCCGATCCTGACGCCGATACGCGACGGCGGATCCGCATGAAGGAAGGCGCCCAGTACTTCCGTGAACTCAACGGCCGCAACGCCAAGGATAAGGAAGAACTCGGGCGGTTCGTCACCGCCCAGACCACGCCAGGCTCGCAGGCAGTGGCGGGTTTCGACCTCGTGTTCGCGCCCGCGAAATCCGCTTCCGTCCTGTGGGCAACCGGCGGTGATGAGGCCCGCAAACAGATCGAAGCGGCCCACAACGAGGCCATCGCCGAAACCATGACCTTCCTCGAAAAGGAGGCGACGTTCACACGCCGAGGCCGCAACGGCGTCCGCCAGGAAGACGTCGACGGCGGACTGATCTACACGAAGTTCCGGCACTACGATTCCCGCACCGGGGATCCCCAGCTGCACGATCACGTGGTGGTGTCGAACAAGGTCCTGGGCGTTGACGGCAAATGGTCCAGCCTGGACGCCCGGCACCTGTACCAGTTCAACGTCGTCGCATCCGAGCGGTACAACCGGCTGGTCATGGAGAAGATCTGCGCCCGCCTGGGCCTCGGCCTGACCGAACGTAAAGTTACCGGGGACCGGCCCGTGATCGAGATCGCCGGCGTCGACGTCGCCGCCATCGACGCCGCCTCCTCCCGCCGCGAAGGCATCAAGCCGGTGCTGGATGAACTGGCCCGGGAGTTCATCGACAAGCACGGCTACGCGCCCTCCAAGAAGCAGCTGATCGCCCTGGCACAGCAGGCAACCCTGGACACCAGGCCGTCCAAAAAGGAAGCCCGGCAGCTCTCCGTCCTGGTCGAGGAATGGATGCAGGACCTTGGATCCATCCCCGGGGTGACGGTCGGCCCCGAGGCGCTGGAACACGCCCGCGCGCACCGTCACGACGCCCGCGATGCCGCCGAGCAGGACAAGCCAGGCTGGCTTGTCTCGCACGCTGATGAACTCAACCCGGCCGTGGAAGCGGCCGCGATCATCGAGCGTCTGGAACGCGACAGGGGAGTGTGGGGAGAACACCACATCGAGGCCGAGGCGCTGCGCCGGCTCGGTTCCCGCCTGGGCGAATTGCCCATCCCGGATGCTCTGCTGGAGCAGGTCACGGCCCGGGCGATCGACCAGTACTCGCTGCGCATCACCCCCGAAACCCCGGTCCCGGAACTGACGGAGCTGCGCCTGGCCAACGGCGCATCCAAGTACGGCCGCGCCAACGCCACGCTGTACACCTCGGCCGGGATCCTGCACAGCGAAGACCGCCTTCTGACCGCCGCGCAGCGCGTCGTCATCCCCGCGGCCACCGTCGAATCCTTCGACGCCGCGCTGGCCAGGCAGGACAGGCAGTTCGATGCCGGCCAGCTGCGCATGGCCCGGGAGTTCGCCACCAGCGACCGGCTGTTGATGGTCGGTGTCGGCCCTGCCGGTGCCGGCAAGACCACCGCGCTCAAACTCGCTGCCGACACCGTCCGCGCCGCCGGCGGCAGGGTGTTCGGTCTCGCACCGACAGCCGTCGCGGCCGCCGTGATGGGTGTCGAACTGGGCGCGACGGCGACGACGATCGACTCCTTCGTTCTCGCCCACAGCAGCGGCCGGGCCGATGAGAAGACCACCCCGAAACCCGGGGACGTGATCATCATTGACGAGGCCGGCATGGTCGGCACCCAGCTGTTCGCGGCGGCCGTGACGATCGCGGACCAGCATGGTGCCGTGGTCCGTGCCCTGGGCGATGACCAGCAGCTTTCAGCCGTCGCATCCGGTGGTGCGCTGCGCCTGTTGAAGAACACCGTCGGCGCCGTGTACCTGGAAGACCTGCACCGCTTCCGCAACGCGGACGGGTCCCCGAACGAGGCCGAAGCGGCCGCGACCCTGGCGTTGCGCGAACCCCCGGCAACCGGGGCGGATGACCCGTGGGCGTTCTACCGGCAGAACCGCCGCGTCCTCGGCGGGGACGCCGA
Source organism: Arthrobacter sp. efr-133-R2A-63 (assembly GCF_030209795.1). Taxonomy (NCBI): domain Bacteria; kingdom Bacillati; phylum Actinomycetota; class Actinomycetes; order Micrococcales; family Micrococcaceae; genus Arthrobacter; species Arthrobacter sp. efr-133-R2A-63. The sequence goes on from NZ_JARVRG010000001.1 coordinate 55,040, forward strand.
AACCATGACCGCCCTGGTGTTCCACGCGTGGCAGAAAGACACCAACGCCGGCAAGCACTCGATCATGATGGCGTTCGAGAACGCCACCGTCACCGAGCTGAACGCCCGCGCCCAGGCGTACAAGATCGCCACCGGTGAACTGGACGCGAAGAAGCCGGCCGCGATGCTGCGCGATGGCCTTACCGCCCGTGCCGGGGACATTGTGGTCACCCGGGAGAACAACCGGCGGCTCTCCACCAACCGGGGCAAAGACTTCGTGAAAAACAACGACGTCTGGGACGTCGTGAAGGCCCACAAGGACGGTTCGCTGACCGTCAGACACCACGGCCACCAGGGCACGCTGACCCTGCCGGCCGGGTACGTGCGCGTCCACACCATGCTCGGCTACGCCGCGACGATCCACCGCACGCAGGGCCTCACGTGCGACACCACGCACGCCCTCATCAGCTCCGGCCTGTCCCGGTCCCTGGCCTACGTCGCCGCCTCCCGTGGACGGGAGTCCAACAAGCTCTACGGCGTCGTGGCCGACGGCGAAACCCTCGAGGGCGTCCTGGCCAATGTGGCCGCGAACCACGACTCCAACCTGACCGCGCACGAACAGATGGACGCCGCCCGCGCCCAGGCCCGCTCCCTGCCGGACATGTCCGCCGCGTACCGGGACATCGATGATCAGGCCAACGAGCTGCGCATGGCCAACCTCGCCGCCCGTGTCCTGGGCGAAGGAACAGCCGCCGGCTTCACCAAGTCCACCGCGTGGGGTGCCGTGGCCACGCACCTGCGGCACGCGGAGAACGACGGCTTCAACATCAGCAACCTGCTCAAGGACAGCATCAACGAAGGCGACTTCGACGCCTCCGACGATCCCGGGGCGGTGCTGGCCTGGCGCGTCGAAGACCGCCTCGCCCGGTGGCGTGAGCGCGCCCAGGAACCGGGCCGTCGGCCCCTGGAATCCATGAGCGACGACGTCCTGGCCCGTCTGGACAAGCGCGCCGCCGGTGAGTTGATGCGTGCCAAGGCCGAAGCATCCAGGACGCCGGCCATGGAAGAACTGGACCGGAAGACCCTGCTGCGCGGCTGGCTGGCCGAACGCAAGGACACCCCGTGGCAGCGGCGCCTGCACGGCCACCTGAGCGACGATGACCTGGCCGCCCGGATCACCGCCGCGACGCAGCAGCTGCGCACCGATATGACGATCAACGACACCGCCGCAACCAGCAAAGCCCGGTGGCGTGCATCCTCCTTGCAGAAGGAACAGGCGCTGCGTGAGCTGATGAACCCGGAAGCCCGGGCCGATGAAGCCTACGAGCGCGGCGCAGTGACCAACTACGCCCGGGATGAGCACGCCTCCCGGATCCAGGCCGCGGCACAGATCCAGTCCAGGATCCGTGCCGAAATCGAACTGCGCCGTCAACTGCCGGCCCCGGTTACCCGGGAAGCAGCAGATGACAGGCTGCCGGCCTGGATGGCACCGGCCGACGTCGTGAACCACCAGGACACCCCGGCACTGTGGCGGAAGGAACTCGCAGCACGGCGTGAGCTCATGGCCAACGAAGCCACAAGGCTGGGCGCACAGCTCGCCGCCGAGCCACCGGCCTGGGCTACTGCCCTGGGCCCGGTACCCTCGGACCCTGCACGGCAAGAGCAGTGGCGCCAGCTCGCCGTGGAAATCTCCACCTACCGCGACACCTACCGCGTGCCGGTGTCCGAGACATCGCCCGTTCCCGCCCAACACCGGGAGAGCGGCACGGGCGCGGAGCTGACCACCCGGGTCACGGCCATGCACAAGTACAGTGCCCAGACGGCCAAAGAACCCCTGACGGCCTCGGACGCTGCACACATGGCCGAAGCCGCCCAGATCGAGGCCCTTGTCAAGGAAACCCCCACCCCGGCCGAACACGTTGTCGACCACCTGCAGGCAACCCGCGGCGCCGAGGCGCAGCTGAGCCCGGCCCAGGAACGCGCCGAACGCATCGCCGCCCTGGCCCGCAAAGTACGCGGGAACCGGTCCACAGCCGGCCATGATACGGAGGACCGGCCGGAATCGGTCAAAGAAGCACTGGAGGACATCGCGGCCCGTCGACGCAGCGAGGAAGCAGACAAGACCGCAGCCGTCCAGCAGGCGGGAACCTTTGCCGAACGCCTCGCCGCGTCACGTGCGGCCGGGGCCGGCAAGGACGGTTCCTCCGCAGTGGAACGGCTCCGCCGGCAACGCGCAAAGCAAGCTGCCGCCGAGGATGAGCAGCGCCGTCGCGAGCAGGACGGTCCCGCTGCCGGGGGACCGTCCACCGGGCACCGCGGCCCGCGCCTGTAGGCTGTTCAGACCGGCGGGACCGGTCAGAACAGCAAAGAGGTGAGCATGGGGAGTCTTCGCGGCCGCGCAGCACAAGAACGCCTGCAGACCCTCTACGCGCGTACCCCCGGGCCGGTCGTCTTCGTGGACGAGAGCGTGCGTGCGCCAGGGAACAGCTACGGTGAACGCCCGTTCTACACGATGAGCGGCGTCACGGTCCCCAAAGACTCACTGGACATCGTCCGCAAAGAACTCGAACGCATCGTCGGTGCCAACTACTGGCACACGACCGAGGCATACAACGGCAAGCTCGGGCCAGTGGAAGAGCTGCGGCCAAGGATCCTGGAACTGAACGAATATCTCGCCCGGGTTGTGGACTTCACCGTCGTCACCGTTCAGACGGAAATCAGTACCGGGGACAATGCCCTGCAAAAGGCGCGCGAGGAATGCATCACGACCCTGGCCCGTGCTGCGACCAGCTCCCGCAGGGATGATCCTCCCCGTCTGATGGTTTTCGAACAGCTCAAGGAAGACGCCTATCCCGGCGGCAATGCCAGAGACCATGAGGTGTTTGCGCGCCTGCGGAACGCCGGGCTTCTCCACCGTTCGGTGGTAATCGAATCAATCTCGCCCTGGGACGAGAAACTGCTGTGGGCCGCGGACCTGTCGTCCTGGAGTTTCTACCACCAGCTGGCCAGATCCGAAGGCACCTGGTTCAAGCCTCTGGCCCCGGTGACGACGGTGCTGCACGCCCGGACCGGACTGGCCGTTAAAGGAAGCAACCCCCATCTGCCGCAGCAAGGTCCGGGGGTCCAGCCAACTGTCAGCGCTCAAAGAGGCGGAGGGCCGGCTGTTGCTTCTGAGTCAAGGCTAGTGCATCAGGGCAAGGAGAACCAAGTGCTCCACGCCGTCCGCACCGAAGCAGACAGCCAGCGGCCGGCGCTGGACCACTCGGTCAGCCTGGGAGTCGGAACCAACTCGCCCAAGAGCATCGAGGCGATCAAGGAACGCTTCGACTGGTACCTGAACGCCCAGCGCAGCCAACGATCCAACCCCGAAGCATCCGAACACATCAAGCAACTCCTGGAACAAGCCCAGCAAGCGCTCCGGAAACCGCAACGCCCACCGGAACCACCCGGGCCCCGGCCGGAGATCACCGGCCCGCAACGGTAGGCCAGTCGTGGACGAAGTTCCTTGAGGAGCACAGCCGCGACCACGGGCAAGAGCGCCGCCAAGCAGGAAGTCCCGCCCAGGAACAGCCATAGATTTTGGGGAGGCAAGAGCGGCCTGATCTGCTGAACACCCACCCACGCCAAAAGGGAACAACCACCAGGGTGTCCGCGCGCCGCATGGTCCATCGGGCTCACGGGATTTCGGGACACGGGAGCAGGCGGCCCCGCCGGAACCGTACGCGGCCGGCACTTTTCCGGCGGCCACGGCGAAAGCACACCGGGAATCACGACAAGGGTCACCGGACCGGACTTGGCAGCCCGACCGGCCGAAGGGCTGAGGAAACCACGATCTCGGAGCCTACCGCGGGCAACGGCGGCGCTGGTTTGATGGAGGGGATTCCCGGAGGGGGTTAGGCTTCGGCCCATGAGGATAGCGAAATCCGACACGGTTGCCGGCTTGCCGGCACCCGTGGCCAGGGACCTGGTGCGCCTGTACCGTGGCGGCACGTTCGCGCAGGAAACAGCCGACACCCTGCTCCGCAGGAACGGAGTCGAAGACACCGACGCAGTGTTCGCGCGGATGGAGACGGCCGGCTACCTGGTGAAGCCCGCCTTCGATGATCCCGGCTACGTCTGGTGGGAGGCGACAACCCTCGGAAACGCCTTGGCCATGGCCAGCTTCGGCAAACCCATCACCCGATCAACGGCAGACCGCCTCGTCGCCGGCCTGCTGGAACGGGCGCGCATGTACAACGCCGATCCCGGGATGCCGCTGTTCGTGGAACGGCTCCGGATTTTCGGAAGCTACCTTGACCCGACCGTCGACCCGCTCGGGGATGTCGACGTCGAACTCTCCTTCGGCATGCGCACCCGAGACCACCAAAAGATCAGTGCGTACGTGCGGGCCAGCGGCCGGACCTTCGATTCATTCATGGAAGAGCTTTTCTGGCCGCAGAAGGAAACTGAACCAAAAGCTCAGAAACCATTCGACAGCCATCAATATCACGACGGAAAACATCGACAACATCACGAACAAAGCCCGGCTCGTTTACTCCATCGAAGATGACCCCGGCGCGGTTCCGCGGCCCGTAGAGGCAATAACCGAACCGCAGGTGACGCGTTACAACGGCGTCCTGCCGAGGTAGGCGTTCGTGAGCCCAGACAATCCTCTGCCAGAAACCGAACCCGATAAGCGCCCATATGTCGTCCGGAAGAGGTCTTCCCCCTTAAGTGTCAGGTTGGGCTTTGAGACTTCAAAAGCTTGATGTCAGAAAGATTCTTGGGAGTTCTATTCGTAGGCCCTCGGTGCTTCATCCTGACGTCAGGTTGGGGTGTACGTCAACCTGATAGTGGTTGACGAGCCATCCATTCGGGACTCCGACCGGTACTGCCAGATCCACTGCTTAACTGAGTCGTGGGTCCCTCAGGAAACCCTCCGAACTGGGCTGGGACTACCCCATGACTTCCAGCTCCTGGAGCTTTCCAAGTGCTACGCCCGCCAGAAATTGTGCTTGGTCGACGAGGATACCGTCGTCAAACACTGCCCTGGGCGAGTGCATAGGAGGCCAATCCATGGGGTCAATATCGGGAGACCCAGCTCCGAGGTGCCCGTACGCTCCGGGGACCTCCACGAGGACACGGGAGAAATCGTCAGACCCGGTCCTGGGGGACGGGCTGGGCACGAACCGCTGCTCTCCGAAGAACGCCCGTGCGGTCCTGCCCCAGAGTTCGGCGTCACTGTCGTGATTGACGGTGGCCGGCATAACCGGAGTGAACGTTGCCTCGGCTGTCAGTTGATGAGCGGTCGCCAGTTGCCGGATAAGATCCGGCAACTCCTGTGCGAGCCGTGCTTCGACACCGGGGCTGAAAGACCTGACGCTGGCCCTGAATTCCGCCGAATCAGGTATGACATTAGAGGCGGAACCGCCATGGAATTGGCCCACGGACAGAACCACGGGGTCAAAAACGTTGAATCGCCGGGTAATGTACGTCTGTAGCGCGCCAAGCATTTCAGCAGCTACCTGTATGGGATCCAGAGCCTGGAAGGGGCGCGAACCGTGCCCACCACGCCCGATAACCTTGACGGACAGATCTCCGAAGGCTGCCATGTAGGAGCCGGCCCGGGTCGTGAACACGCCTGATGGCATGTCCGAAACGACATGCAGGGCGTAGGCAGCATCCGGTCGCCTGCCGGCTGCGTTAAGAACGCCTTCCTCCAGCATGATGCGGGCCCCGTCATGTCCTTCCTCCCCCGGTTGGAACATGAAGATGACGTCGCCGGTCAGGCTGTCACGTACGGACGAGAGCAACCGGGCGGCACCAATCAGGCCCGCTGTATGCAGGTCATGGCCGCAGGCATGCATTGCGCCATTGGTCGAGGCAAAGGGTATGCCCGTTTTTTCCGTCACCGGAAGGGCGTCCATGTCCCCTCTGAGCAGTACAGTGGGACGGCTCCCGACGGGGGACTGGGTGGCCCCGCCGCGGAGTACCGCAACCACGGACGAGACCGCTTTTCCCAGGCTTATTTCGAGGTCGAGTCCCTTGAGTGCCTCAAGGACCCGGGCCTGGCTGCGGGGCAGATACAGGCCGACTTCAGGATCGGCGTGCATTTCCCTACGGAAATCGACCAGGTCGCTGCCAAAGGCCGGGATCGCCGCCGTGGCGCCCTCAAGGAAACTCAGCGGTGAAAACCGCACCGTATCTGTCGTTGAAGTATCTTTCATTGAAGGGCTTTCTCGTCTCATGTTGCCAGGCCCTGGCCTGCTGCTTGCCCGAGAGGACGCGGAGCCCCCGCCCTAGCCACGCGTCACGTTCCCGGAATCTTTGTCGCAGGCCCAGCGGGGCTTCGCCTACGCTTGTTGGGGTCGGATATGGCGCCTAGAGCGGGAAATCCGTCCTGTCCACGCCAACCACGCGGTCGCCGGTAAAGAAGCGTACGCCGTACTGGGGACCGTGGCCTCCGATACCGCTGGTACCCCAGAAACTCTGGCGCGAATTGCCGGCCAGGTCGCTCATGAACGTGCCGTTGATACGGACCTCCCCGGCACGAATACGGGATGCCACGTCGATGGCCCGTGTTTCGTCACCGCCGAATACGTAGGCATCAAGACCGGTTGCCGGTCCGTTTGCATGGCTAAGCGCCTCTTCAACGGAATGCACGGGATGTACCGTGACCAGTGGGCCGAAGAGTTCTTCCGTGGCGGCTCCGGCGGGACATCCGACGATCATCCCCGGTGCCAGGAACCAACCGTTAAGATCCGGTAGGTTGCCGCCAGTGACCAGTGTTCCCCCCAGTTCGAGAAGCCGATTCACTGCGGCTTTCAACCCATCACGCTGCCGCTCAAACGCCAGGGGACCCACTTCCGTTGTCTCATCCAAGGCATTTCCGACCCGAAGCTTACTGAGTTCGAACTTCATAGCTTCAACGAAACGGTCGTGAATCGACCCGTCAACCAGTACCTTGCCGGGCGCCTCGCACCACTGGCCATTGAGACGGGTCATGCCCTGCAGAATGGACTGTGCCGCCGAGCTGACATCGGCATCATCCAGAATGATCACGGGGTTGTTGGATCCAAGCTCCATCTGCATGACAGCGAGATTGGACGCCGCAGCCTGCGCGACTGTGCGGCCTGCCGAATCGCCGCCGGTAAACGAAAGAGCCTCGATGCGGGGATCCGAAGTCAGCAGTGATCCTGTCTCCGAATTCCCATGAACCAGTTGAAACGCGGCACTTGGGTAGTCGAGTTCGGTCATGGCAGCGGCGATCGACTCGGCGAAGAGCTGGCAACCGCCGGGTGCGTTCTCGGAGGGTTTGAGGATGACCGGGCACCCAGCCGCCATTGCTGCCGCCACCTTGCCAACCACGGTGAAGGTTGGAGCATTCCAGGGGCCAACGATGAGGGCCGGGCCGAGGGGCTTGCGCAGGATGACCACAGACCGGTCACCGCCGTCAAGGGTCTCCGACTCGCCAAGCTCCTCCGCTTCAGCGATTGTTCCCCGGACTCTGTCCCCGAGTGCACCGGCAATCAGGCGGGTGGTCCGGATAGGGACTCCCGTGTTGATGCTGTCCTGCAGTGCGATTTCTTCGCTCTGAGCATCGAGAGATGCGGCTATCTTCCTCAGGAGCTCAAGACGGTCCCGCAGTTTGATGTCTTCAAGTTTCCCGGACTCGTGCAGTGACGCGGCTGCGGCGAGTGCGTGCTCGACGTCAGCCCTTCCGGTCTTTCGCATCGGCTGCCGGGGTTCGCCCGTATTTGGGTTGGTAAGGTAGCGGCCGTTTTCGTCGAGCTGCAGCCATGCGCCATCGACAAAGGAGCGTTGCTCGACGAGGTCGGGGGAGATATCGGTCAGTTGTGCTAGTCCTTCAGTAGTCAATTAAGGTGCTCCTCTGGTTTTCTTTTGTTGTCTTTGTCGTCCAGGACCAGCGACGGTAGGGGCTGAGCCATGACGTTCGACCGTTTATGTTCAGGAGGATTTGCAACGCCATGTTGTGCAGCCTTCGTTCCGGCGCTGGCCGTGGCGCAAAATTAGATCATGATCGGCGTAACAGTCAGCTGCCGAACGGTCTTCAAGGTTGTCCGGATCACGATTGCCTGTCGGTCATGTTCAGCACAACTCGGATCGTCGATGCTTCCGCCATCGCTTCGAATCCCTCGTTGATACGTTCGAAGGGCAGTTCCTTGGTGACCATTGCATCGAGATCCAGTCGGTTATTCAGGTAGTGGTCCGTGAACATGTCGACGTCGCTGAGGAACCTGTTCGCGCCCATGTAGGCGCCTTGCAGGTGTCGGTCGCCGTAGACGAGTGCATCTGCGGGGATACGCAGTTCGGACCCTGTGGGCATGAGACCTAGGATGGTGGCGGTTCCGTTCGGGCTCAGGAGCGAAAAGGCGAGTTCCGCTGTCTGGCTGCGGCCCACCGCCTCGATTGCATGGCTGACACCTTGGGGAAGAAGTGATCGGACCTGGATGAGTGTTTCTGTTGGGTCGGGTAATGAGACAACAGTGTCCGTGGCACCGAAGTTGCGGGCGAGCTCCAGCTTGGCCGGCACGGCGTCAATGGCAATGATTCGTCGTGCCCCAGCCAACCTGGCACCTTGAATGGCCGCTATTCCGACACCGCCGCAACCGATTACGGCAACAGTATCCTCTGGCCCTACCTTTGCGCCGTGAATAACCGCACCGACTCCTGTACTGACGCAGCAACCGAGAAGACACGCCACCTGGGGAGGCAGATCCGAGCCGACCACTGCAACGGATGCCTCCTTCACGAGGAAGGCCTCTGCAAATGCGCCGATACCGCCGAGCGACTCAACACTTGATCCATCAGGTGAGAGCAGCCTGGGCCGATGCCGCTCACGCACCGAGTCGACCCGTTCGCACTGGGTGGGGCGCCCGCCTATGCAATTGCGGCATGCCCCACAGGAGGGGGTGACCGTTACCACGACCCGGTCATCGTTCTTGATTCTTGTGACCGCAGAGCCGACGCGCTCGACAATGCCTGCGACTTCATGCCCGAGGACAGCCGGCAGGGAGATATCCAGCGACCCCTTCAGATAGTGCAGATCGCTATGGCAAAGGCCCACTCGCTCAGTCCGGATCAGGACCTCATAGTCCTCCGGATCATCCAGCAGCAGTTCGCGGATCTGAAGAGGGGCTCCGGGCTTTTCCAGCACGGCGGCAAGAATCTGTGTACTCACTTGGCTTCCTTGATAGTGGAGGTGCTTGCAGATGGGTCGCTTCGACCATCTTCAGCCCTGGTCGAGTTTCAAAAGTGTGTGGAGGGAACAGCCTTTACGACCACTATGGCAACCTGACCAGCTCCGGCTCCACTGTGGAACGGCCGGGATGAGAGTCAGCTTCCGGTTCCGACTCGGGATCCATGCCGGTTGTCATCCACGGCCGCCCAGCGCTTAAGGTAGCGTTCCATGGCGCGGACGGCTTTCTCCAGCTTCGCCAGCAGTACTCGTGTCTCCTCTTCGGTGATCACCAAGGGCGGGGACAGGATCACGGCGTTGTTCAGCGGGGCGATCCCGGCCGGATAGACAATGAGCCCATGGGCAAGGCATTCCTGCACGAATGCGTTGGCCGCTCCCAGCGCAGGATCGGGTGCCTGCTTGCTTTCCTGGTCCATAACGAACTCGAAGCCCCAGAGCAGGCCCCGCCCACGGACATCGGCCATGCAGCGGTACCTAGTTGCCAGGGAGAGCAGACCCTCCTCGAGCTGCTTCCCCCGTTGCCGGACGTTCGCGAGGATATTCTCGCGTTGCATAAAGTCCAGGACCGCCAGGCAGGTTGCTGCCCCCAGGGGGTTTCCCGAGAAGGTGTGGCCGAACGGGGCGACGCCGCTGCCCTCTCTGAGCGCCTCAACGATGTGGCCTCGCAGCAAGACGGCGGCAACAGGGGAGTAACCGGCACTCATTCCTTTGCCGATAAGAAGAAGGTCCGGCACGACGTCCTCGTAGGAACTCGCGAACCAGTCGCCAGTGCGCCCCATGCCGGTAATGACCTCATCGATGATCATCAGCACGTCCAGCCGATCACAGATCTCCCGAAGCCGGGCGAAGTAGCCCGCTGGAGGTGTGAGGACTCCTCCTGCGGCTCCTACGATTGGTTCGACGATGACTGCCGCGACTGTGCCGGGGTCCTCGTTCTGAATGGCATCTTGGAAGGCTTTTGCGGCCCGCGCAGCGTACGCTTCCTCGCTCTCGCCTGGCAGGGCGAAGCGGTATGCGTAGGCTGGCGGGGCGAAGGAGAACGCATGCAGTAAGGTTCCGTAGTCGGGGCGGCGTGCTGCATGCCCGGACATCGACAGGGCGCCCATGGTCATGCCGTGATAGCTGATGGTCCTGCCAAGGATTTTGACTTTGCCTGGGTTCCCCCTTTCCCGCCAGTAGCTCACTGCGGTGCGGATGGCGTATTCGGATGCCTCGGACCCGCTATTGACGAAAAACGCCATATCGAGGTCCCCGGGAGCAATGTCGGTGAGCCGGCGGGCAAGTTCTTCAGCGGGCAGGTTGGTGAACTGGGTTCTATACGTAAAAGCCACGCGGCGGCACTGTTCTTTCACCGCCTCCGCAATCTCGTCCACGCCGTGGCCAATATTGGCGGTCATGGCGCCGCTTGAACCATCCAGGTACTGCCGACCCGTTGAGTCATAAAGGTAGACCCCATGGCCATGCGTAACCACCGGGTACTTCTTATCAATGGTCTGCTTCAACAGAGCGCTCTCAGAAATGGAAAACTCCTCTAACGTTTGGCGGGTCTTCTTTTGGCACTGCCGTCGCGGCTCCGACGAGTGCCACCACGAAAGCGCCTCCGGTTCCTGTCTCGTTATCCGTGACGAGACAGGAACCGGAGGCGGGATGTGTTCGGCTCTTATTCCGCAGTTGCGCAGTTCTGGCTTTCTGCGGATTGGTGCTCCCGGTCTGACACCGCTGGCACAAGCGCGGCGTAGGCATCAGGCCGCCTTGAACGCATTACCAGGGCGGTCACCAAACCAGCAGCAAACAGGGCGCCCATCACCGACAGCAGGATTCCTGCAGCGAGGTCACCGCCGACAAGAAGGCCGAAGTTCTGTACGACCAAGAAGACAATCCCACCGAGACCGATCACTGCAAGTGTCGGCGCGAACAGCGTGGCCCAAAGCTTTCCTTTTGCCTTCTTCCGGAAGAACACGAGGACAGATAATGATGTGAGGGCCATCAAAACCACCACGCCGAGCGTTGCTGATCCCGAAAACCAGGTGTAGGCCTGCGTCACCGGGTCGAGCCCGATGAGCGCCTCGACCCCAAGCAGGGCAATGGCCACGATCGACACAGTCAATGAAGCTCTCGAGGGAGCCCTGTGGCGAGGGTGGACGATTCCGAGCCCCGCGGGGAGCACGCCCTGGGTTCCTAGGGTGAACAGGTAGCGGGTGAGTACGTTCTGGAAAGTCAGAATGCACGCGAAGAGGCTGCTGATCAGGAAAACCTGAAGGAGAGTTGCAAGTACAGGTGAGACGTACTTCGCAGCCAGACCGACCACAATGCTGGTGGGATCATCTGTTGCCACTTCGACGATGTGGCTGTCGCCGATGCCGGCCTGCATGGCCCATGCGGTGAAGGTGTAAAAGACGCCAATAGCGAGAACGGCGATGTACGTTGCGCGCGGTATTGTCCGGTCGGGGTCACGCGCTTCGTTGCGGAAAACAGCGGTGGCCTCAAACCCGATGAACGAGAAGAAGGCGAACATGACGCCCAATGGGGGGACTCCTTCACCCAGGCGCGCGGGGGACAGCGAGTCACCGTTCAGCCCCTCGGCACCGCCATGTACAACGACACCGATATTTACTGCCAATAGAACGACCGTTTCGATGACCAGGACCACGCCCAGGACCTTGGCGGAGAGCTCGACGTCCCGGTATGCAAGGGCACCGCAGGTTGCCATCAGCACCAAACTGCACAGCCACCATGGAAGATCCGGACCACCCAGATCATGGACAGTGGTCTGGGCCGCAGATCCCAGGTAGGAACACAGTGCGAGAAACAGGAGCAGATACGTTCCGAGTGCGAAGGTTGATGCACCAAGCCCCATGCCCCGGCCGAGCCCCGTTTGGATGTACGAGTAAAAGGCCCCCGCGTTCTTCACGTAGGGGGTCATTCGCGTGAATCCAACGGCGAACAGAAACAGGATCACCGTAGCGATGAGGAAGAACAGCGGGCCGCCCGTGCTTTCCGAGGCAGAGACCACCACGGGCCAGCCGGCCACGACGGCTGTCATCGGTGCGGCACCGGCCACGACCATGAACACGATTGACCCGACGCCGAGCCCGCGGCCGAGTAACTTGTCGGGGCTCAGGATTCCGTTCGGGCCCGCATCCACAGGCTCAAATTTAACATTGTTAGTTGCCATTCGTCCCTCCCGGACGTTCGAAGCTCATTTATCTTCACGACGCCTTCGATAGGCCTGAAGAATTCAGTCATCGTGGAACTCAGCTTTGACGGCCCCCTTGCCGCATCGTCTGTGAACTGCATTACAGCCTAGGTCCCGCGTTGCCCGCCCCTGTGTCAGCCCTGCACACTGTCGCCACCGTTCATGGTCGTAATGCACAGCATTCGAACGGACCGCCCCGGTGTGCAGTTTGCACATGGCCCTCATTGATGTGGTGCCCGGCGCACTCGCTCCTTCCCAGGGAGCCCGGGCATGCTCGGTAACAACGGAGCTTCCCGGACTTCAAATGGGGACGAGGAATCTTCCGACGAAGACCACTCTCCTGAAGGAGCGCCAAGTATGAGCAGCATTATTTCCGTCTACAACCCCGCTACAGAAGAAAAGATAGGCGAGGTGCCCGCCTACGACCTGCCGGACGTGAATGCAGCGGTCGAACGCGGACGGGCCGCCCAGCGCGCTTGGGTTCGCAAGCCACTGGCTGAACGCCGTGATGCCCTCTGGGCTATTGCCGATGCTGTCATCGCTCACTGCGACGAACTGGCCTTGCTCGAATCCACCGACGTTGGTAAGCCATTGGCGGCGGCCCGACAGGAAGTTCTTGGTGTCGCCGAGTGCTTCAAGTACTACGCCGGAACGGTGGACAAGATCCTCGGAGACACCATTCCGGTCGACGGCGGCGTCAGCATGACTTTCCGCGAGCCGCTGGGTGTTGTGGCCGTAATTGCCCCGTGGAACTTCCCTCTGCCTATCGCATCCTGGGGTATCGCGCCGGCTCTGGCCAGCGGTAATTCCGTGATTGTGAAACCCGCTGCCCTTACCCCTCTGTCGACTGTTCGATTTGGTGAAATCGTGAAGGAGCTGGGCGTCGTCGGAGACGCGCTTCAGGTTCTCACTGGGTCGGGCGCCCGGATCGGCAATGCCCTCGCTGAACACCCGGATGTTAACAAGGTAAGTTTTACTGGCTCCACCGAGGTCGGCCGGTCCATCGTCCAGGCGGCTTCAACGACGATGAAAAGAGTCTCCCTTGAGCTCGGCGGGAAGTCCGCCAGTATTGTCTACAACGACGTTGACCTCGCCAAGTGTCTGCAGGCAGCCCCGATGTCGGTCTTCGACAACACGGGCCAGGACTGCTGTGCACGCAGCCGCTTTCTCGTGCAGCGGGGGGTCTTCGACGAGTTCGTTGAGGGATTCATCGAGTCTACGCGTGCACTGAAAATTGGTAACCCGCTGGACGACAAGACCCATCTTGGACCTCTGGTATCAGCAGCTCACCGCGACACCGTTTCCAGCTTCCTCGAAAACGGGCTCAACGTCGTCACCGCCGGTGAAGCACCGGATGGCCCCGGCTTCTGGATGGCACCCAGAATCGTCATTGCCCCGGACCCCAAGAGCCGGGTAGCAACCGACGAAATTTTCGGCCCCATCGCCTCGGTGATTCCCTTCGACACCGAAGAGGAAGCCATCGCGCTGGCCAACAGCTCAATTTACGGCCTGAGCGGCTCCATCTGGACCAATGACGTCGGCCAGGCCCTGCGGACGGCGCGGGCACTCGAGTCCGGGACTCTCTCGGTCAACTCGAACTCATCAATTCGAATCCAGACACCTTATGGCGGCTTCAAACAGTCAGGCATCGGTCGAGGGCTGGGCCAAGCTGCCATCGAGGCATACACCGAACTCAAGACCGTATTTGTAAGGACAGAACCGTGACAACTGATACAGGGGAGCTGGTTCGGACGAACCAAGGCACCTCTTCCGAAGTATCCAGTGGGACAAACACCGCCGTGCAGACTCTTAGCGTCCTCTACGGCAGCCAGACCGGGAACGCTGAGTTCCTTGCGTCCAAGATCGTGGACAAGGCAAACGGCCAAGGTTACTCAGCCGAGCTTATGAGCCTGGACATGGTGACCCCGCAAGATGCGGCACGCAAGGACCGCCTGTTGATCGTTACCGCCACACACGACAACGGCCACATGCCGGACAATGCGCAACCGTTTTGGGAACAGCTTCAAAGCGCCGGTTCAGATCTCTTTAAGGACGTTCCCTTCGCCGTCCTTGCCATTGGTGACTCCATGTACGAAGACTTCTGCAAAGCTGGCATCGACCTTGACGAGCGCCTTGGCGAACTCGGCGGCAAGAGAATCCTCGACCGCCTCGATTGCGATGTCGACTATGACCTGACGTCAGGCAAGTGGATCAAGGGCATGCTCGAAACCTTCAAGACAGTTGTTCCCAAGAAGCGAGACAACAACCCGGAAGGCTCCACTGTTCCAGGAGCAAACCCCGCTGAGCAGCCCAAGAGCACACGCCGGGAACCTGACACTGCCACTGTCGTCGAGGCCCGCCTCCTTAGCGCACCAGAGTCCGAAAAAGAGGTCTGGCACTATGAGCTGGAGGTTAGCGGCGACAGCCGCAACTACCGGGCAGGTGACTCACTTGCCGTAATCCCCGCCAACTCCACCGAGCTCGTGGAAGACCTCCTGGCATTCCTCAACCTCCGGGGAAGCGAGGTGTTCGGTGACGGCGGGAAGACCGTACGGGAGACGCTTCAAAACGACTATGAGCTTCGGCTGCCCCATCTGGGCATTGTGGCCTGGCTTGTTGAAGATCTCGCACCGGATCATCCCGTGCGGAGCCTGGTCGAGTCCGGTGACCGCAATGCGCTGGAGGACTGGCTGTGGGGACGGGACATGCTGGACGTGCTGCAGGAAACCCGGACAACAGATGTCGATCCTCAAGAGTTCCTCTCAATGCTGAGGCCTCTGCAGCACCGGTCGTACTCCATCGCATCCAGTCCCCTCGCTGACGGCGACCGCATCCACTTGACGGTCTCCTCAGTGCGTTACGAGATTGCCGGGCGGCGGCACTCGGGTGCATGCAGCGGATTCCTCCAGTCCGCCGCGTGCACCAAAACAGCCATAAAAGTGTTCCCGCTGCCGGCGCACGAGTTCCATCTGCCCAATGACAACTCAGCTGATGTGATCATGATCGGGCCAGGTGTCGGAGTTGCCCCGTTCCGCGGTTTCCTCCGTGACCGTGAAGTCTCACAAGCCCGGGGACGAAACTGGCTGTTCTTCGGGGACCGGCACGAAAAGCCTTCCTGGCTCTATCAGGCGGAAATGGAAGAACTGCAGAGCAACGGAGTGCTGGACCGCCTCAGCCTGGCTTTCTCCCGGGATCAACAGGGCAAGCTCTACGTCCAGGACCGGATCCGCGAAGAAGGTGAAGTCATCTTTGCCTGGCTATCGGGAGGAGCTTCCGTCTATGTGTGCGGTGGCAAACAGATAGCACCTGATATCGACGAAGCCCTGCTGACGGTGCTCAGCAGCCACGGCGCAATGACCCGTGAAAAGGCGAACGACTACCTGCAGTCCATGAAGAGCGAGGGCCGTTACGTCAAGGACGTCTACTAGGCCCCGCATGACACTGCCCAGTACGAGGGGCTTTCGTGTCCTGAGTGCTGGGCAGGAACACGAAATTGGCCTGCGTACGGCACTGGATGTGACCTGGCTTACCGAATGCATGTAGCCGGTAATCATGATGTGCAACTTGCACATACGGCAAGCAAACCCTCCATTTAGTGTCTTCAGTAACGAATATCAATGAGGATAAAGAGGTACATAGTGAATCCGATCACACAGGTCCCGGAGGACCTCCAAGAACTCGAGGCTATCGACATGCAGGATCAATCCGCGGCGGCGTCGGCCCACGACGAGCTCCAAAAGTTCGTCTCCGAAAACGACATCAAGACGTTCAAAGTGGGGGTGGTGGACCTGGACGGTGTTTGGCGCGGTAAGCGCATCCCCGCCCGCTACTTCCTGGAAAGTGTCGCTGAGCGCGGAACGAATATCTGCAACATCATCTTCGGCTGGGATATTCAGGACGAAATCATTTCTGATCTAAGCTACACGGGGTGGGACTCAGGCTATCCTGACGTGACGCTCCTTCCGGATCTCAGCACCCTGAAGGTCGTTCCCGGGGAACCCGGCGTGGCTTCTGTCATTTGCGACGCCTACGAGCTGTCCGGGGAGCCTGCGGCGATCTGTCCTCGGAGCATTCTCAAGCGGGTTGTGCAGAAAGCCGAAGACCTCGGCTACTCGCCGGTCTGCGCTTATGAGTTCGAGTTCTACCTGTTCAATGGCACGCCAACGGACCTTGCCGCCAAAGGCTGGCGTGACCTGACCCCCATCACCGCCGGAAGCCACACCTACAGCCTCGTCAGGGACACAGGCACAGAGTTCCTCATTGGTGAGATCCGCCGCCGCCTGTCTGAGCAGGGGATCTTCATCGAGGCCAGCAACAGTGAAAACGGTCCGGGCCAGTTCGAGATGAACATTCACTATTCAGATGCCCTGGCTGCCGCCGACAACGCTCTCCGGCTTAAGGCCACTGTCAAGGAAGTAGCAGCGGAGGCCGGCTACACGGCATCCTTCATGGCAAAGATCAACCCGGAGTGGGCCGGATCCTCCGGGCACATGCACCAGAGCCTTTGGGATGCGGAATCCGGCAAGTCAGCCTTCGCCAATGCCGAGGATTCCGGCGAGCTGAGCGCCATCGGGTACAACTACCTGGCGGGGATCGTCGAGACGGCACCGGAGCTCACGGCCCTCTACCTACCCACTATCAACTCGTACAAGAGGACCGAAGGTGGGCAGTGGGCCGGATCCAGCGCCACCTGGGGGCTCGACAACCGGACGGTCGCCATCAGGTCCATCCCCTCAACGGGCAGTGCGGCCCGCATCGAAAACCGGGTACCGGGTGCTGATGCCAATCCCTACCTGGTCATTGCCGCGAATATCGCCGCCGGCCTTCACGGCGTGGAGCAGAAACTGGCTGCCCCGAGGCGGGTGGAAGGCAACGCCTATGCCCTGGAGGAGGGCCACCAGGTAAAACAGCTGCCGGGAACACTCGACCAGGCCATCGAAGAGTTCGAGAAAAGCGAGGTTGCCAAGGCGTACTTCGGTGAAACCTTCGTGAGGCACTACGTCCAGACGAGGCGCTGGGAGCTCCGCAAGCTTCAGACCAGTGTCACTGACTTCGAAATCGCACGTTACCTGGAACGAATCTAGCGCGCAGTGCAGCGCTAAGAACGTCCATTTCCGCATTTCATACCCAGAAAGAAGAACCCAATGACTACTCACCCCGGAAAGATCGCTGCTGTCACCGGAGCCGCGTCCGGAAACGGCCTTGCCATCGCAGAAAAGCTGCTCAAGGAGGGCGCCACCGTCGTGGCCCTCGACCGTGACGAGGCCGCGCTCGAGCGTCTGGTTGTCCAGCACCCGGAAATGGTGCCTGTTGTTATGGACGTCGCTGACGAAGCCTCGGTCCGCAGCGGCATCGCAGAGATCGACGCAAAATTCGGCCGGCTTGACACCCTCGTCAACAATGCAGGCATCGTTAAGGGCAGCAACTTCGATGACTTGGGCGTTGCGGAGTGGGATCAGGTCTTCGCTGTAAACTCCACCGGACCGTTCTTGGTCAGTCAGGCCGCCCGACGCCTGCTGGAGAAGGGTGCGGCGGCTCGGGGCGAGGATTCAACCAGCGCCATTGTGAACATCACCTCTGTCGAGGCCCACATTGTTATCGCCAGCAGCGGGCATCCTCAGGTGCACTACAACGCTTCCAAGGGTGCACTTCTTATGTTCACCAAGGCTTTGGCAATCGAAACCGCAGCGTCCAAGATCCGCGTCAACGCTGTCGCCCCCGGCTTCATTGAGACCCCGTTCACCAAGTCCGTGCTGGAAAATCAGGATGCTGTGAAGTTCCTCCTTGACCGTACGCCGCTCGGACGAATCGGCCGCCCATCCGACGTTGCCAATGCAGTCGCCTTCCTGGCCAGCGACGAGGCCAGTTGGGTGACCGGTACCACGATTCACGTCGACGGTGGTTGGCTGGTTTACTGACATGCGGGCGCCCCTCATTGCTATTTCCGCGGCCCGGCAGATCGTCGATACCGCCTTTGGCCCGATGCCTTCAACGGTCCAGAACATGGCCTACGCCAACGGCGTGCTTGCCGCGGGAGGCCGTCCTGCCATTCTTCCCTCAACGGCAACAATTCCGGAGGGCGCGCTTGAAGGGTTTGACGGGCTCATCCTCACCGGTGGCGGTGACATCAGCCCCCGGCTGTACGGCGAGGACCCGATCGACACGGTTTACGACGTGTGTGATATCAGAGACGATTTCGAGATCGAGCTTTATAACGAGGCCATGCTCCGTGGCATACCCGTCCTGGCGATCTGCCGGGGGATGCAGCTTGTCAACGTGATACGCGGCGGAAACCTCGTCCAGGAGGTGAGCCCGGACAGGGGGCACTGGCAGGACAACCCTTCACACGAACCCTGGCACAGGGTGCAACTGGAACCAGATTCCGAACTAGCCCGGATCGCCAAAGGTCTGAGCATCCCGGTGAACAGCTACCACCACCAGGGCTTGGGAAAGCTCGGAACCGGCCTTCGTGTCGTGGGACGGGAAGGCGACGTCATCGAGGCAATTGAAGCCGATGATGCCCGCCTCATCGGAGTCCAATGGCATCCCGAGCACATGGTCGACTATCACGAAGCCCAGAAGGCCCTCTTCGTTGATCTCGTCGAGAAGGCCGCAGCGTACGCACAGTCACAGCAACCACTTCAGGAGCAATTCTCATGAGCACAGAAACTGAGCGGGGACTCAGCCACAACAAGTCAGACTTTGACTTCCACGGACGGTCGCTCGACAACATATTCGACGAATACCAGGACATCCTAACCAACGGCCCTGTTGGACACAGCAACAAGTATGGAGGCTTTTGGTACGTCACCAAGAGCGAGGACATCTTCAATGCCGAGCAGGACCCAGACACTTTCGCCGTCGGACCCTCAATGATCCTACCCCCCTTCGGCACCGATGTCCCCCTGATCCCGATCGACATCGATCCGCCGGCCCACGCTGACTTCCGCAAGATCCTCCTGCCGATGTTCACTCCCATGAATGTTTCAAAGCTTGGACCCGGCATGCGTGAGACCGCCAGACAGCTATGCCATGAAGTCCTCGCGGCCGGCGACGTCGTTGATGTTTCGGCGAAGCTTGCCCGCCCGATGCCGACGATTATCTTCAGCCGGCTGGCCGGATATCCGGAGCAGGATTGGCCCATTTTCGACCGGTGGATTGACGAGATCATCTATGAGCGGACCGCGCATCCGGAAACGGCATATGCGGCCGGACGCGAGCTCAACGACTACTTCGACCGTCTTCTCGACGAACGTGAAGAGGCCGGACCGGAAGCAGAACCCAGCAATGACCTGATCACCCAGCTTCTGAAAGCGGAAGTGAAAGGCCGGAAGCTCACGCGTGAAGAGCTGCTGTCGTACTGCTACCTGCTCTTCCTGGCCGGGCTGGACACGACCGCCTGGGCGATCCGTTCCGCCCTTTGGTACCTTGCCGGCAACCCGCAGGCCCAGCAGCAGTTGCGTGAAAACCCGGACCTGATCCCCACAGCTGCTGAAGAATTCCTGCGGACGCTTTCCCCTGTCCAGGCCATGGCCCGGACCGCGAAGAAGGACACAGTTGTCCGGGGCCAGGAGATCAAGGCCGGTGAACGCGTCGTGCTCGTCTTCGGCGCGGGCAACCGAGACCCAGAGGTCTACGAAGAACCCAATGAAATCAAGATTGACCGTGAAGACAACCGCCACCTGGCCTTCGGCGGAGGGATCCACCGGTGCCTTGGCTCGAACCTTGGCCGCGCCGAAATGGTTATCGCCATGGAGGAATTCCTCAAGGCTGTCCCTCACTTTGAACGGGCGAATGACGACGAACCGTGGCACGGCGTCGGCCCGCTTACCCTCAAGATTGGAGCTTGATCACCATGGGAGAACTTTGGGTCGACGGAGGGCGTTGCCAAGGCCACGCCCGGTGCTGGGCTCTGGCACCCGAAACCTTTGAGATCGACGAGGAAGGCTACGCGCACGTCATTCCTGGCCGCGAAAACAGCGGCGATGAACCCAACGTCCGCAAGGCCATCCGGAACTGCCCCGAACGGGCAATCCTGGAACGGGAAACGAACGATGCCGGCGAGAAAGCGTCAGAGGTCTCGGCGTCGTGACACATATGCCAGAACGGGTTGTGGTCATTGGCGCTTCGGTTGCATCGGCGATGCTGATTGAACGCAGTCGCGAGCTGGGCTTTGCAGGCGAATTTATCGTCATTGATTCAGACCCGAACGCGCCCTACGACCGGCCCCCGCTGTCCAAGCAATTTCTTCTTGGCACCGGTCCCGTCGAACCGGCGGAGTGGTGGCCGGAGGCTACGCCGATCCTCAATGCAAAGGCGATCGGGCTGCTCACCGACAAGCGGACTGTCCTGACGGACAAGCTCGGAGAAGTAGCAGCTGACGCGGTCGTGATCTCCACAGGAGCCGGCTCAATCCGGCTGCCGAATGAGCCAGCGGGCGTTCTCAGCCTAAGAACCGCGCAGGACGCCCTGGCCCTGCGCAGCGCCGTGGATGCAGGAGCTGCCAGTGCGATCATCATCGGCGCCGGGACCATTGGTGCGGAACTGGCATCTACACTCGCCCAGCGTGGGCTTGTCGTCACGGTAGTGGACTTGGCTCCGCAACCAATGCAGCGCTTCTTTTCAGGACATCTAGGGGAGGAAGCGAAGGCATGGATGCACCAGGCCGGTGTTGTAACTCATTTTGGGGTTGCTGTGGAATCTATTCAGAAAACGGATCCTCACTGGACGGTACGGGTCAGCGGCCTGGACCTGCACGCCGACCTGGTTATCAGCGCTGTCGGCGCACGCCCGCATACCGAATGGCTGACCTACAGCGAACTGGACATTTCCAACGGAGTCCGTTGCACGGCGGACGGGAAAGCCCTGCTGACCAGCGGTGAAATCGCCGACGGCATCTTCGCTATCGGAGACGTTTCGGCCCGGCAGGCCGAGGACGGAACCTTTCGGCGGTTCGAGAGTTGGACCCAGGCCCAACGGCATGGGGCAGCCCTGGCTGAATACTTTGCCGGCTTCGACTCCACGGAACTGGAACAGGCTCCGTACGGGTGGACGGAGCAGTTCGGCCGAAAGGTACAGGTACACGGAATGCTTTCGGCGGCAGGCGAACTCGTTCAGGTATACGCTGCAGAGGAACGCAACGCCGCATTGTACCGGATTGGATCTACGGAGGAGGACGTGGCCTGGGTCGGCGTCAACGCACCAAGGCAGTTCAGCCGGGCCGCCATGGGCATGAGCCTTCTAAGCTGAAACTATGAAATCCCCTGCTGAGCCCGCGGCCTCGCAACCGAATGAGGTCTTGCCCGCTGACTATCGCCATAAACTCCAAATAGCAGAGCTTCGCGCAGATACGTTGTCCGAGCTCACGCAGCTTATGGCGGAAGGACCTGATTCACTCGCGCTTGCTCAAAGAGCAGTGGACTTGGTAGCCAGGGCAACAAACTCAGCAGGGGTTTTCGTCTACCTGTGGGATGAACAGGAACAAGTCCTTGTCATGCGCGCAGGCACCGCTGGAGTTCAAAGCCAGCAAGTGGGAAGAGTCACCCTTCGCCTCGGCGAAGGTGTAACTGGCTGGGTAGGGCTTACCAGACAGTCGGCTGTCCTTAACAAGAACATTCAGCAGGACCCGCGGTTCGTCAGCATCAGCGAACTGCAGGAAGAAGATTTCAATTCGATGCTGGTTGTCCCGATCGTGGCACCGACCGGAACCCTCCTTGGAGTGTTCAGCCTCTGGTCATATGAGGAGGAAGCCTTCACCTGGGAGTCAAAGCTGATTGCTGACGAGGTGGGAGTGCTGCTTGCCAGCGGCCTGCTGCAGGCTGAGACTGTTGATGACTTGCGGCGCCAATCCGCAGCAGCGCATTTCCTTGTCGATTTCCCGATCAACTCCGCCACTTCCGTCCTGCAGTGCGCCCAAGTGGCCTCCCAAGCGATTCTTAAGCACATGAGCTCCGACGGGTGCGTCATCGAATACTTCGGGCGTGGTCCAGCCACGTCGCCGCCCACCGCCGTTGCAATGGACAAGGGCGAGCGAAGCGGAATCACGGTTCGAACCACTCACTCACGAACGGCAACGTCCGAGTTCATTGAATCCAACTTCGCCGGACACGAGCGGATATCTGTCTCCTTTGGCCTGACGAGCACCCGGGGCATCGTCACGTGCTATCGTCCACGCCGCTATTCGGCCAGAGAGCTCGATCGGCTGAGCGCCATTTGCTCTCAGCTGGCCGCCCTTTTTGAAGCAGTGGAACTGGAGTCCGTCGGTTCATCCCATGCTTCACGCTTGCTCCGAAGCGTCGGCACGAGCACATTCGCCCGCATTCTGGAGGAGTCAGGCTGGTCCAAGGGCCGCACTCTGCCGGTCTTGGTGCGAGTGAAACGGCTGAAATTCGACTCTGATGCGGTGTCCAGGCGCATCGCACCCTATCTTCAGGAGCTGGCCGGCCCCCGATCCCTCGTCTTTACGGAAGGACCCCTTAGCCTGCTCTTTATCGATACCGCCTTCGGCTCCGGAGAGGAGATTAAGGCGAAGCTGGAGACAACTCTTTCTGACCTCGACGAACACCGTGGAGTCTCAGCTTACGCCGGAGTGGGTCCACTGGCGCGCGACGTCGCCTCTCTGCAGCCAGCGCTTTCGGACGCCGAAACCGCATTGGCGTGGACAGAACTGGTCGGCAGGAGGGCCGGGAGAAGAGTCACCTCGTTCAGTGATATAGAACATCTGCAGGAACTGCCGCTCGTAGGGGAGGGGATGTCTGAAGAAATTAAGGGCGTGCTCGCTGAACTGAGGTCCATTGTGCAGTACGACGCGGAAAATGGAACGCAGCTGGCCGAAACAGTTGCGATGCTTCTATCCAACAAAGGATCCATTGCCGACACGGTCTCGAAGCTGCACATTCACCGCAACACGCTCCGGCAACGCCTCCAGCGTGTGGAGCAGCTCATCGGGCATTCCTTTGAGGAAGCAGGAGACTGGCTGCCTACAGGCATTGCTGCCCGCCTGGCAATACGCGAAAGCGGCAAGTAATAAGCTTCCTGCAGCACATAGAGAGCTAAATCCAGGTCTGCAGTACGTCCTACGGCTAAGAGCAGAACTGCTCCATCGTAGTCAGCGGTCAGTGTCCGCAGGAACGCAAACGCCTAGCACCTTGAGCTGCTCCAGCGGTAGTCCGAAGCACGCCCACAGGGTTATGTCATGTCCCGTTCTACTTCAACAAGGGAATTCGAGAATGAAGCCGCACACAAAGTCATCCGGAGGAACCGGCAGCATAGAGGTCTTGGTCATTCAGCCAGATCCACACTGTCCCCTTGACCGTTTCGCTTCGTGGTTAAGCGACGAGGGAATAACCGCAAGAGTTGTCCAGCCCTTTAATCACGACACTATCCCCCACAAAATCGAAGAGGACGCTTTGGTGGTTCTGGGTGGAGACATGAGCTCCCTGGATGACCACGTCTACAGTTGGCTTGCAGATATTCGAAACCTCATTGTCGACGCTTCCGGCAACAGGAAGCCGACATTAGGCATCTGCCTTGGAGCTCAGCTGATGGCACAGGCATTCGGTGGAACCGTCACCCGGGGAGACCAGGGCCTTGAGGCAGGGGTAGTTCGGGTCGATTGGCAAGCCGCCGCAGCCAAGGATCAGCTCGTGGGCGGGTTACCGCGCCCCTTCCTCGCCGGGTCCATGCACGGCGACGTGATCGCCCAACTTCCGCCCTCAGCGGTCTGGCTTGGCATGAGCGATCAGTATCCACACCAAGTCTTTCGCATGGGTGACATGTCGTGGGGCGTCCAATTTCACCCAGAACTTTCGCCCGATAGCTACCGTCAGTGGTTGACCCTGGTAGACGATAACGATCCCCTGGCCCTCCAGCGAGCGGGCCAAGGGATGAGCGAACTCGAGCAACAGGACGAGACGGTGACAGCCCACACAGAAGCACTGGCACGACGCTTCTCTGGGCTTGTGCGCGCCACTACTGGAGTGGCTGCAGGCTAAATCCCAGGGCCCGCAGGCAAAGCTGCGGGCCCAGCAAGACCCACTACAGCAATTCAGCCGTGGCAGACCAGCGAGTTCTTCCGGTGTGCCCGATCAGCGGATTGGGGTGAGAGCAGGAGCTCTCGTTGTCAGCGGCGCCAACGTCTCGTCAACTTGTATAGCTGTCAGCAAAGACTGCTGTCCCTGGAGCAGGCAGACTGAGCTCGGCGACCCTCACGGTCTCGTCTCCCTGCCCGATTGAAAGGTATGCAGTGTCCCCTTCAACCTCGAAGCTCCGCTGTCATCGGCTCGCGATTGGACACATTCATGGTCCGAACGACTGCAACAGTGGCTTCTCCGTAACCAACATTGTGGTGGCTTGCAGCCGCGGCTTGGGCCTATCTTGGACCAGTCGCACATTGATTCGTGCCCGTGGGCCCAGTCAGCCTACGGGCAGGGCAGGAATATGTCGTTGGCGGTCCGTGGCACTCAGATGCACCGGGGGAGTCGAGATCCGGGGCAACGAAAGGTCGTTCCAGGCGTTCTTCCCGGGACGGCTTCACGGTACTTTCACGAGCGATGGTGCTCGCATGGTCAGTGGTGCCAGGATTTCTCCGGCAGAGTAGCTGTCTGCGAAAACAGCCGCACCTGAGCCCGTCAGTGTGACCTGGATATTCGCCCAAGTGCTGACGCCGTCTTCCACCGACACCGCCGGCAGATCGAGATTGGCGAGGCGCACGGTCTCGTTTCCTTGTTGGATGGACAGGTATGCCCCGTCGGGCCCTACTTCAATCTTCGGGTGGCTAATTGAGACCGACATAAGCCCATGATGGGCGAGGAAGCGGGCCTCTCCACCGAACTGGAGCACAAAGTTGCCTCCGTGAGACTCATCCAGGGATCCGAAGGGGAAATAGAACTGTCGGGTATTGGTCACGGCGGCACCCTCGCGCAGGAGTACGCGTCCATCGTGCATGGACTGCACGTACCGGACAAAGCTGTCTTTCACCGCCCAGGCCATGCCGAGATCTGCTCTTTCAACAGTAAGTTCGGACATCAGGGTTCCTTCGTCGTTGCCAGGTTGCACACCGCCGGTGGCGCTCCCGCCCCGACACGCCAGGAATGGGAGTGGCTTACCGACTCTTCATATTCGACCATTGTCGTGCCGACTCAGATGAACGACATGTACCTCGGGCACAGCATTCGCATCGGCCATGTGCCTTGTGCCCATCCCTAAGGAAAGGCGGACCCTGGAACCCACTCGTCGTTGAGGTCCAGAGCCTGCTGAAGGGACGCGGCCGGGGCCACGGTCACCTGGCGTTCGAACACCCGATAGGCGCGGGGCGCCGATAATTCCACCAGTCACAGGTCCTGAATCAAATTGCCCTGTTCAGCCGTTCAGGCGCGATGCACTCGTAGACGAGTCCGGGAGGAATCTGGTGGCAGAGCTCCAGCGTGAAGGACCAGGGGCCGTGCCAGGTGACAAGAACACCTGAGGGTTCACCAGGGCCTCTTTGGGAACGCAGTCGGGTAATGGCCCATGACAATTCATCATCATCATGAGGCCGTTCCCAATGCTGTAGGCCTTCAGACGCACCGGCCCTCATGGTGCAGCCGCATTTTGGACGCCGGCGCTAGGGCTGGGCTTATCGGTTTCCCACCTGTAGTCGATCCACACGTTGAAACCGTCTGCTCGTTGAAACAGGCGGCGCTGCTCGGCGCCGTCACCGCTGAGCCACAGGATCTGATCATCATCGGTAACTGCGTCGACAACTCCGCGGCGGATCTCATCATCCTGAAGTTTAACGATGACCAGCTGGCCAATCAGCGGCTGCCACTTTGGCTGCAGGTGAAATGCCATTCGATGCTGTGTCCTTCCTATGGAGCGGGCTATGTCTGCCTTCTATCCGGCAGGCACAGCCGATGTCCTAAACCGTTACGAGGTCCTGCCAGTCGGCGAGGTCATGCCCGTGGGCATCGCTGACAGACTTGTGGGTGACCTTGCCTGCCGCCACGTTTAGACCGCCGGCGAGAGCGGGGAGCCGGTCGAAAGCGCCCTTGACTCCGTGGTTGGCCAGAGCCACCGCGTAGCGGAGCGTGACGTTGGTCAGCGCGTACGTGGAGGTGTTCGGAACGGCGCCCGGCATGTTCGCGACGCAGTAGAAGATCGTGTTGTGGACCTTGTACGTGGGTTCCTGGTGCGTGGTGGGGTGCGTGTCCTCGAAGCAGCCGCCCTGGTCCACGGCGATGTCCACCAGCACGGAGCCGGGCTTCATGCGGGCCACCAGCTCGTTGGTGACCAGTTTGGGGGCCTTCGCTCCCGGGATCAGGACGGAGCCGATCACCAGGTCGGCGTCCACCACTGACTTTTCGATCTCGTACTTGTTCGAGGCAACCGTCTTCAGGCGGCCCTGGTACTGGGCGTCGAGTTCGCGGAGCCGGTTGATGTTGATGTCCAGGATGGTCACGTCGGCGCCTAGGCCCAGGGCCATGGCCGCGGCGTTGGTGCCGGCGACGCCTGCACCAAGGACCACGACTTTGGCGGGGCGGACGCCCGGAACGCCGCCCAGCAGCACGCCCTTGCCGCCGGCCGGCGCCATGAGCGAGGTCGCACCCACTTGGACGGACAGCCGGCCCGCCACCTCGGACATCGGCGCGAGCAGCGGCAGGGATCGGCCTTCCTGGACGGTCTCGTAGGCGATGGCTGTAACACCGGAGTCGACAAGCGCCTGTGTCAGTGCGGGTTCCGCCGCGAGGTGAAGGTAGGTGAAGAGAAGTAGGCCCTCGCGGAAGTGACGGTATTCAGATGCCACTGGCTCCTTTACCTTCATCACCATGTCGGCCCGCACCCAGGCCTCGTCTGCAGTCTGAACCAGCTCGGCTCCGGCGAGTGCATACTCGTGATCACTGATGCCGGAACCAAGGCCAGCGCCGGTTTCTACCAGCACCTCGTGGCCGTTTGCCCTAAATTCATGCACGCCCGCGGCCGTGATGGCCACGCGGAACTCGTTGTTCTTGATTTCCTTGGGTACGGAGATGATCATGACTCATGCTTTCTGAGGGGATTGATACTTGTGGGCAAAAGAATGACAGAAAATGCGGAAACTCGAGCTTTTCTCGCAGTATCTGCGGGATAATGGGGGGAACTGGTCAATCCCTGCATTGTGAGGAGCGTTACAAGGTGTCGGACTCGCAGAAACTGCAACAAGTGACTCTGGACGAAGTCGACCAGAAGCTTCTGGGCCTGCTGTCCAATAATTCAAGGCGCACCAATCAGTCGTTATCGGAAGCCCTCGGGCTTGCGCCGACAACCTGTCTTGCCCGCCTCAAGGCCCTCAAAGAGTCGGGCGTGATCAAGAGGTTCACCGTGGAAGTCGCCCCCGAAGCGATGGGCCTGCCCCTCCAAGCCTTGGTTAGCGTGAGGCTTAGGCCTGGCGCCCGGCATCTGATGAACGCCTTCGGAAACGAGCTGCGGGATCTGCCCGAAATCAAACAATTCTTCGTACTTGGAGGTGCAGACGATTTCTTGATCCACATCACGGCCAGGAACACCGAACACATCCGTCAATTCGTACTGGATCATCTGTCATCGAATCCGGCCGTCGCAGGCACCCAGACCAACCTCGTGTTTGAA
Source organism: Arthrobacter sp. efr-133-R2A-63 (assembly GCF_030209795.1). NCBI lineage: Bacteria > Bacillati > Actinomycetota > Actinomycetes > Micrococcales > Micrococcaceae > Arthrobacter > Arthrobacter sp. efr-133-R2A-63. Next base: position 83,017 of record NZ_JARVRG010000001.1, read on the forward strand.
CATGGTCACGGAACCGCCCTCGGACTTTAGATGGCCTAAGACAAACTGCCGTCGAAGCCCGAGCCGGGAAGGATAACCACCGGAGCGCTCATTGGTGCTCTTCGCTCCTCCCGATCAACGTGGCCGTTATCGTCGGGTTTCGTGCTCAAGACATCTGCGGCAGGCGTGAGTCAGCGAAACAGGATGAGCACTGAGCAGTTCCGGTCCATGTCCTGCACTAGTGAGGGACACCGCCAACTGCTCCAATGGAATTACGAGACGCGAAAGTGGCGCTCACCAGGGAAAGGAAACCGAAAGTGTCATCCTCAGATGCACGTAACCCCGACTTTCAGAAAATCTTCGAAAGCCTGCCGAACCAATACATCATCGTCACCCCCGACAGAAAGATTGTCGCTGCCACTGACTCGTTCCTTGCATCTACGGGAAAGAGCCGTGAGGGAATCATCGGCATGGACATCCTTGACGCCTTTCCGGACAACCCGGACAACCCTGATGCCAAGGGGACAGAGATTCTGCGCAGCTCCATCGAGCGTGTTGTCGAGACCGGAAAAATCGACATTCTTCCGCCTGTTCGCTATGACATCGAGAACGCAGACGGGATTTTCGAGCCCCGGTGGTTCCAGCCCCTGAACGCTCCGGCTTTCGACGGTGAGGGCAAGCTCGTCTACGTCCTGCACGGGGCGGAAGACATTACGGCTCAAATGATAAGCAAAAGCTGAACCTCCCGGAATCAGCCGTCACCGACCCGATAAGGACCCAAATCATGGACGACGTAAAAGTGACCCTCATTGGAGGACCCACCCTGCTCCTTGAGATCGCCGGCTACCGGATGATCACTGACCCCACCTTCGATTCTCCGCAGGTTTACCATCACCCAATCGCCGGGCCTGTTACCAAGAAGCTCGGTCCGAGCGCCACCCCCGAGGAGCTTGGTCAAGTTGACCTTGCTCTCGCATCCCACGAGCACATCGACAATCTGGACGTGGCCGGCCGGGGTTTTCTGACGATGATGCCGCTTGCCCTCACCACGAAGGAGGCTGCGGAGAGCTTCGGCCCCAACGTCCGAGGGATCAGCGACTACGACGTTCATACCGTTGCGCTTCCCGATGGAAGGCGGATGAAGATCACGGCAGTGCCAGCGCATCATGGCCCGGAGGGCGTGTGGGACGCGCTCGGTCCTGTTATTGGCTTCGTCCTCGAAGCAGAGGGCATGCCCACGATATATATCAGCGGCGACAACTCCGAGCTCGATATCGTGCGTGAAATCGCCGATCGTTTTCCAGCTATTGATATCGCTGTACTCTTCGTCGGTGGCGCCAAATTCGATGTGATCGCGGATGGGGCGTACATCACCCTCAGCAATGATCGAGCCCTGGAAGCGGCCAAGATCATGGGAGTCAAGAAGGTCGTTCCAGTGCACGAGGACTCGTGGGAACATTTCAGCCAAAATGCTGACCAGATCAGCAAGCTTTTTGCGGACGCTGGGCTGAGCGACCTCATCATCGCCTTAAAGCCGGGGGAGTCTGCCGACATCCGACTCTAGCAATCGGACCGCAGAATCGAAGGTTGGACGGTTTGCTGTCAACCTTCGATTCTGCGTTTAAAGGCAGACCCAGTGAAGGCCGGCGACGGACAACGCGGCATCAACGTATGTGCGCGGCGCACATACAACCGCCCATCGAGTCGGGAAGAATGGCGGCAGCACAACTCACAAATCGCTTGGAGCTCAGGGACGATGACCATTGCAGAGCACTTCACCCGAGAACACGACGAGCTGGCAAACGCAACAGGGCGCATGAGTGCCGACTATTGGTCCATATCGCAAGGGCTGCGGCTGGTGGGCGACCGCTGGTCCCTATTGATCGTACGTGAACTGCTCGGCGGTGAAATGGGGTTCAATGATATGTCCCGCGCGCTGCCTGACATCTCAAGAACGCTGCTCTCCCAGCGGCTGAAGCGGCTGGTCCAACTGGAGCTTGTCATTCGCAACGATGAAGCCGGCCCCCGCGGCTCACGCCGCTATAGACTGACGCCCAGCGGCTATGGGCTGCGGCAAACCTTGGAGTCGCTCGGTCTCTGGGCAAGTCAATGGCAAGCGCCCTTTGAGAATGACCTGCGGGCAGGGCTTGGCAACCTTCTCGAACACATGGGCCGCAGCCTCGTGACAGATTCCCTGCCTCGGAAGTCGATTGTCCTCGCTTTCGAGTTCGACAACGTCAGGGGAGCACCCTTTCAAGGTTTGATCTGCAGAGAAAACAACAAGACAACCTCGAGTATCGGACGGTCAGAACGTATCCCTGATCTTCAGATCCATGTCGCACCCCGGGTCCTCTACGATCTCTGGTGGGGTCTTCGCCGCTGTGAGGATGCAAGGAAGCTGGGCTCCATCGGATTTGTTGGCCCTGAGGAGTGGGCTGCGGCCTTCTCCGGTTGGTTCGCTCCTCGAGCAGCTTCCTAGTGCTCCATGCCCTTGAACAATCCAGATGCCTCTGCGGACTGCCGGCCCGCGCCTTTTCCCGCTTTCTTCGCCGTTATTTCCGGTGCACAGGTTCCCCTCTTTTCCTGATGCAACTGAGGGACACCAAACAAGGACTGCATCCCTTAGCAAGGGGAGAGTAGGGTCAATTAAACACAGGCGCCGTCGCCCCGGAATGTCCAGCAGACCGCGTTCGTGCCGGTGCTGCTTTCTTGGAGGAACCAGTATGGCTGGATGGAATGCTGACACGGCTGCCGGCCCAGTGGGGGCAGGGACCATTACCCTGGTAGAGGAAACGTCGTTCTGCATTTCCTTGCCCAATGGGGACATCCATCCTGAGCACCCGCATGGCTTGTTCGTCCAGGACACCCGCTTCCTGTCCCGCTGGAACCTGACAGTCAACAGTCACCCGCTTGAGTCCTTGGCTGCCGAGACACGTGAGCCGTTCCGGGCCCTGTTTGCAGGTCGTGTTCCCCGCTCTGACGGGTATGCTGACAGCCCGCTGATCGTAGAGCGGCTGCGGGAAGTCGGGTCCGGTATCCAAGAGCAACTTACCGTTCGCAATTACTCGACAAAGCCCGTGGAATGCGCGATTTCCCTCGAGGTTGAAGCTGATTTCGCGGACCTTTTCGAAGTGAAGGAAGCCCGTATCCAGCGTACATGGGACACAACCCGCTACGTCGACCGGGACCAGCTAACCATTGCCGGTGTCTGGCGAGGCATGCGAAAGCGGGTGATCATTCAGGCGCCAGGAGCAGAGGTGAAGCCGGACGCAGTCACCTATCTGGTATCTGTCCCGCCGCACGGTCACTGGAGCGCGGTTATCAGTGCCACGGCTGAGGTCGAAGGCTCCAGCCGGAGCGCCGCACTTGTCCACCCTAACGGGGAGGAGGTGTCCCCTAGTGACCGGCGCCGTAAGGACTGGGTTGCCAGGATTCCGGTCGTCCGCATGGGTAATCGATCCATCGAGCGGACTTTACGGCGGAGCTACGATGACTTGGGTGCCCTCAGGATCGAGGACCCGAATCATCCCGAACGTGTTGTGGTGGCTGCTGGCGCTCCATGGTTCATGACGCTCTTTGGCCGGGATTCCTTGTGGGCATCGGAAATGGCGCTGCCGGTGGATCCCTCACTGGCCCTGGGGACGCTGCAGACGCTGGCGGATCGGCAAGGAAGCGTGGTGGACCCGCTGACGGAGGAGGAGCCCGGCAAGATCCTGCATGAAGTAAGGCTTAGCGTCAATGCCGGTTTGGCCCTTGGAGGCAAATCGGCCTACTACGGAAGCGTCGACGCGACGCCGCTGTTTGTGGATGTGCTCGGAGCCGTCAGCCGGTGGGGATTCGGGGCAGATATCATCGCTAATTTGCTGCCTCACGCGGACCGCGCCCTGGAATGGATAAGTCATTACGGGGACAAGGATGGCGACGGTTTCGTGGAGTATGAACGTCTCAACGACCAAGGCCTGATAAACCAGGGGTGGAAGGACTCCTGGGACGGAATCAATTTTGCCGATGGAACGCTTGCTGAGCCCCCAATCGCGCTCTGCGAGGTTCAGGCCTACGTCTATGCGGCGTACACAGCCCGCGCCTGGATGGCATACGACGCGGGGGACACCGTGCGGGGAGATGAACTCGCCGATCGGGCGGCGGAGCTGAAGCGGAGATTCAACGAGCAGTTCTGGATGCCGGATCGGGGCTACTATGCAATCGCCCTCGACGGCAGGAAACGCCAGGTGGACGCGTGTGCTTCCAACATGGGCCACTGTCTGGTCTACGGCCTCGTTGACGACGACAAGGCTCCCCAGGTTGCTGAGCGGCTTATGTCTCCGGAGATGTTCAGCGGCTGGGGTGTAAGGACCTTGGCCAGCAACATGGGTGCATACAACCCGGCCAGCTATCACAACGGTTCGGTATGGCCCCACGACAATGCAATCATCGCTGCCGGTCTGTTGCGATATGGCTTCGTGGCGGAAGCACAGCGCGTTACCACCGCGATATTGGAAGCCGCCGAATTCACGGGCGGGCGCTTGCCCGAGCTCTTCTGTGGCTTCAGCCGTGATCAGTTCGCCGAACCCGTACCTTATCCAACGGCATGTTCGCCCCAGGCTTGGGCAGCAACGGCCCCGATCCTCCTGCTGACAAACCTGATGCGGTACGACGTTCATGTCTCCCGGCGGGGACTCTGGATGGATCCTGTGATCCCCGAAGCCTACGGGGATCTGCACATCACCAACGCACCTGTTGGCGGCGCCCGGATCACGATCGACATCGACAAGTCTGGCGCATCTATTCAGGGCCTGCCCGAATGGATGGAATTCCGACGCGGACATCGGCCATGGATTACGGAACTGATAGAACAAGCAGACCGCCGGCGACGGGAGTAGGCAGCTTGGCTGCCGTCAACACCCACGACGTCATAGCTGTGCTGCCTATAGGATGCGGGTGGCTTCCCGGGCTGCCGACGGGTGCCGGCTGAGGCTTCACAACGCCCGCGGGTCCGCGGATTCGGCTGCCACAGTCCTTCCGGAGCATGCCATGGATGGAGCGGCAGACGGGCCGTGGATCTTCCTTGGCTTAGGAACGAAACCATAGGCACTTAGATGATGCTTTTCCGGCCGACTCACGAGGAAGGGGTTCGGCCCCAGACGGATGCAGTTCGGTGTCTGCCGCCTAACACGCCTCCCGTTAGGCGCTGCGACTTGCCTAACGGGAGGCGTGCCGATGATGAGCGTTATCTCCTGCGGTCACCGTGCCAGGCGATCACATCATGCCTGGTGGCCCGTCTCAGTGCTCGGGCCAATAGTCGTAGACGTCACTGGTCCCGCGCATGAATTCGATAAAGACGCAGTCCTCGTCCCCGACCGTCCATGCTTCATGATCCGGGGGCAGCATCATAAGGTCTCCGGCAGAGAATTCCTCTTCGGATCCGGTACGCTGGCGCACCCCTAAACTGCCTTCCAGTATGTAGGCTACGTGCGGCATCGGACACATATCCGTGTCGAGAACGCCGGTCTTGACCGCGTCCTCCGTTACTGATGCCCCCACCGGAAAACGGACGAGAAGGGCGCTGGCCCCGTCAAGAGTCACCATCCTCTTCGTGATCCGACCGATAGTAATGAGTTCGTACTTGTCGTCGTCGACAAAATTGGCCTTCTGCATGCGCGCGAGGTTTGCAGCCATAGTTCTTCCTCTACTCCTTGTCGTGTGAGGCGTCGGCGGGGACGCCTTGCTTCAATTCAGCGTCCGCTCGGTGGACAGGACAAGTACGAAAGCTGTACCACCCCCCATGCTGAGCACACTGTTCCGCGCTTTTTCCTTTTAGAGCGGGATATCCGACGACGTCCTCAGGTCCGAATAGTTAGGGCCAAAGCGAGCGAGATAATCCCTGCAACCACGGTCGAGGCGCCGAGAGCGGTCGGAAGGCGACCTCCGCGGCCCGGGCAGGTGGCTCTGCGCACGTTGGAACCTCAGATCGTCCGCTGCAGTTGACGCTAATACACCACAAAACACCTCGAGCCTCTCAGACGTGGACGGGAGGTCCTCGACCGTCTCGTCCAGGCCGAGACGGCGGCGGTCGCGCTGCTGGTTCACCAAGACCAAGCACAGGTTCCGCCCTTTGTAGTCGCCGCGCTGGCCAGGGCGATGCCTTCCTTCTGGCGTTCCCTGACATGAATATAAGGTGCCCACGGCTGTGTGGGTCCCGGGCGGAGCGACGTGACCTTGCTGGGTTGCGGGAGTGGGACGCGCCAGCCTGGTGCCTTTTTCTGCATGTCAATGGCTGTTCATGGGGCTGTTGGGTTACGGCGTAACGTCGGGCCTCTTCGGCCTTCTTCTTGAGCGGCTTGACTCAAGCGCGGCTGTGCTGGTGGTCAGAAAGGGAACTGCCTGGCTTGCGCGAATGCGGGATGGCGTGGCGTACGTAGTGTCTACCATGGCTGCGCCATGTTCAAGACAGCTGCCAGCAAGACGCATCCCGCGATCAGGGTTGTGAGGCTGAGGGTGATGATCAGCCGGCCGCTGGCGACCTGTCCCGGCAGCCCATCTGTGCTGGTGAGGAGTCGGTTGTGCAGGAGGTACCGGCTCCGTACGAGCACCAGAAGAGTCAGAGCTTCGATTACCCCGGCCAGGCCAAGGAGCATGGACCACGGGCCAAGTACCGGGGGCAGGACCTTGATCGCTGCGAGAGACCCTGCAAGTAGGGAGAGGCACGTCCGCTGCCAGGCCAGTCCGGTCCGCTCCGGCTGCAGGCCGGGGTCGAACAGGCTGCTCATCTCAGCAGGATCCCGAGCAGGATCAACACCGCGATCACCGCCAACAACACAACCAGCGGGAGGGCGAGGGGCGCTGAGGGCAACGGCGTGTTGACGCGGAGGGCGCGTTCGGTTCTTTTCCATCCGTCCCAGGCCTGGAGGGCGGCGAGGATGCCTGCGAGTATAAGCAGTACGGAGGCTGTGAGCTTGTAGGCGGGGTGAAGGCCGAGTCCGAGTGCTTCAAGGGCCACCCCGCTGGCGAGCAGTGCCAGTACGGTGCGGATCCAGGCCAGGAACGTTCGCTCGTTTGCGAGGCTGAAGCGGGCATCCGGTTCCTGGCCGTGGGTGAAAACCGATTGCGGAAATCTCCGCCGCGTTTCAGCCATCGGCGTCCTCCTGATGGGGGTCATTCACGAGGAAAGCACTGTTCGAGTGGTGGGTCCAATCGTCGATTCGTACCCTGACGCCGGTCCGGGGGGCCCGGATTGCGTAGGGGCCGCCGAAGTAGTGCATTGTCATGGCGTCGATGATTGCAAGGTTCTCGTCGCCAAAGAACTCGACGGCGATTCCTTGGATGGTGAGCGCCTCGGTCCAGTTGTTCCGTTGAAGGACTGTTAGGGACATCCTCGGGTCGTGGCGGAGGTGTTGAAGTCGGCCGCCCCGGGAATTTCCTGACGCGATGCTAAGCAGGAGGTGTTCCGGATCCTCGGCCAGGTACACGATCTGTACGCTCACAGGATGGCCGTCTGAATTGACGGTGGCCATCACAGCGGGGTTTGGCTGCGAAACGATGTCGAAAAGGTGTGGGGGAAGGGCGGGCATGCTAGGGCCTTTCAGGGCGTGGATGGAGGGCGCGAAAGCACAGCGCGGGGCAGCGCGAGAGTGGGGGCAAACGGGATCCGCTGGAAGACTCAGTGGCTTTGAAGCGTGCCCTTAGGCGGTACCCCATACGGTGTGGAGCTGATGCAGGTAGACGCGCAGTTCCGCAACCATTGACATGCTGTGTGGTTCGGCTACCCATTGCTGTTGCAGGCCGTCGAGGACGGCGATGGTGTTGCGCACGATGGCGTCCACGGGGGCGTCGGGAATGACCTCCCCGTTTTCCTTCCCGTGTTCCAGGGCGCGTGTGAGCCATGCCCGGACACTGCTGTAGTGGTCCAGCATCCATCTGTTGGCGGGATGGCTGGCTTCGGTGGCCTCAGCGGAGATGCGGACGAAAAGACCGATCCACTCAGGGCGGGTGGAGTTACGGGCTACGAGTGCCACGAGGGAGTCGAAAGCAGCCCAGCCCAGCGGTGGTTCGCCTTCGCCGAAGAGGAACTCGCTGTCTTCCTTCTCCCGTTGTTCCAGGACCGCGGTAAGCAGGGCAGTCTTGTTCGGGAAGTGGTGAAGGAGCCCGGATTGGGACAGCCCTGTCCGGAGCGCGACTTCGGCTATGGACGTTTTGTTGTAGCCGCTGGTGGAGAAGAGTTCGATCGCGGCCTGAATGGCTTTGGACCGGGCGACGTCGCCCGCCTTTTCGGGACGGGTCCGCTCGCGTTCGATACGGAAGCCGGGAGGGTAAGACACGCGTTAGGACTCCTGTCCGTTTTCGAGCGGAAGCGTGATTCGGAGGTCACCAAGGCCACGAGCAACCGCAATGGAACCACCGGTTAGCGGACGCCATCGTTGGTCTGCGACGTCCCAGCTCCGTTGGGTTCTGGCATCGCACTTGACTCGAACAGTACCGTCCGTCCCGGGATCCAGGGAAACTTGCGCCCAGCCGATAAGGCGCACCGGTTCCTCGCCTTCGGCGGGAATACGGTAAATCTGGACGGTTTCCCTGCCAGCGCGCGATCCCGTGTTCGACAGTTTCACGGCCACTTCCGTAACTGTCGGCCCTTCCTGTTCTGTAACCTCCGCTGAAGCGTATTCCCACGTGGTGTAGCCCAGGCCATGCCCAAACCAGAACAGGGGCTCTCTGCCGGAGTTGTACCAGCCCCGATAGCCAACCTTCGTTCCTTCGGTGTAGACGAGGCGCCCGTCGGTTGGGATGATGTCCCAGGCCGGCCCTTCGCCGTCGTGTGCGGGGAACGTGGTGACCAGGCGCCCGGATGGTTCGATTTCACCGATGAGGGCCGCGGCGACGGCGTCGCCGGCCTCCTGTCCCGGGAGCCCGGCGAAGAGGACGGCTTCTACGTCATCGATCCAGGGCATCAGGATGGGGGTCGCCGCATTAATGACGACGACTGTACGGCGGGCGACGGCGGCAACTGCAGCGACGAGGGCGTCCTGTTCCCCAGGCAATGCGAGGGTCTTCTTATCCTGTCCCTCGGTTTCCTGCTCCTGGGTGTTGCCGACCACGACTATTGCCGTGTCAGCGCAGGCCGCGGCTTCCACGGCGTCCCGTATCGCGGCTGCCGCTGGACGGGGCGCGGCAGTCACCACGAGGCCGATGATGCGCATTTCGAAGTGGGGCGCCGTGGTAGCAGTAAGGCGCGCCCGGTTTTCGACGGTGACCACGGACGAGTGGCTCTTGGGCCTGTGGAGGCCGCCGCCGGGACCATCATGCGGTGTAATCGTGAAGTTCTCCCGATGGCCGGGCGCGGTCACGGTCCATTCCCCGGGCCCGATGACTCCCAGCCGCATCCTGGCCGGTTCGTTCAGCGATAAATCTGCGGACAGTTCGATACGGGCCGCGCCAGCGAGCCAACCGTCCTCAGCGACTTCGAGCTCGGCTACGTCAAGGTGCCGCGACTCGATGACTTCCCCGTGCTCATCCAGGGCACGCACCCGCATGCCGGGCGTGCCGGTCTCGGGGTCCCGGACGTAAGCGGGCGAAGCGGCAAGCATCCGCGTCCTGGTTTCAACGCCGTCCACAAGCCTGACACCGTCAGGCCAAAGTGCGGAGCTGATGCCATCGGCGATGCTGACGACATGCGGCGGGCGCACACGGGCAGAACCGCCGCCTTGTGCCACGGTATCGGTGGCATGGCGGCCGATCAAGGCCACGGACCCAACGCCTTTGGACAGCGGAAGCGTGGCATTTACGTTTTTGAGTACGGCCATGCCCTGTGCTGCGATGCGCCTCAACTGTTCCCGGCGCGCATCACTGTCGGGACGGGCAATGCTGGTCTGCCACTTGCGACCACCGAGGGCGCCGACGCGGTCAGCGAGCCTGAGGAGGCGCCGTGCATGATCATCGATGGTCTCCTCGGAAACAGCACCGGAGCGTACGGCCTTCTCCAGTGAAGTGTTCCATACGGTGTCTGGTCCGGGCATGACAAGGTCGAGCCCGGCGTTAGCACTTTCGGCGGCGCTCTTTGTGGCAAACCAGTCCGACATGACGAGTCCGTCAAAGTCCCACTCCCGCTTGAGGATCTGGTTGATGAGTTCGTCGTGCTCTGTTGCCGTGACGCCGTTGATGCTGTTGTAGGAGGCCATGACGGTCCACGGGTGTGCGTCTTGGTCCACGATTTCAAAGGGCAGCAGGTACAGCTCGCGCAGCGCCCGCTCATCGACCACGCAGTCGACAGTTGTGCGCTGCGTCTCGGACTCGTTGGCGAGGAAGTGCTTGGGTGAGGCTGCTATCCCTCGGGCCTGAAGTGAGCGGACGTAGGCGGCGGCGAGGACGCCGGTGATGTAGGGATCTTCACTGAAACACTCGAAAAGGCGTCCGCCCAGCGGACTGCGGTGCAGATTAATGGTGGGGCCCAGAACGATATGGGTTTCCTGGTCCATTGCCTCCTCGGCGAGGAGGGCACCCACCTCTTCAAGTACCTGGGTACTCCATGTCTGGGCAATCAGTGTGGCGTTGGGCAGAAGGCAACTTTCACGGCCCCCCACAACTTCTTCGCCGCGGACACCGGTTGGGCCGTCCGACATGACGATCTCCTCGAGTCCGACCGACGCATCGGCCCAGAGGCTGAACATTTTAGCTCCGGAGAGCAGCCGGATCTTGGCGGGCAGGCTCAAGGAACGCAGCGCATACTCTGCAGCCTCTTCCGCGGCGGGAGGCAGAGGAGTGGGTAGCGCGACGTCATAGGGGTCGGTCGTATTGACGCCCATTGGAAGACTCCTTCGTCGTCGAACTGCGGGGGCAAGTGGCCCACGTCTTGTGTGGTGAATCACAACAACTATAGCATTCACCGACCGAGTGCACGGTCCGTTTACGACAGACCGTGTACTCGGTCTGTTTTTTGATGTATTGTGGTTTTTATCACACCCCCGGACCTGTTCTTGGTCTGGACCGCCTCCAATAGAAAGCAATGAGACCCATGGTTGTGTCTGATTCTGCTGCAGGACCTGAAGCTTCCAAGGCTTTGTCCGCTGCCCCGGTTCCCGTTGAAAAGGCAAAAGCAACCGTCATCGCGACGATGGTGCTAGCCCGGCTGGGACTGATGATCGCCCTTTTTATGCCAATCGTGGCCGGAATGACGCTTAAGGTGCAGACCTTGGTCGCCGCGCCTGAAGTTGCTTCCACGCTAGGCGTCGTTATCTCAATGGGCGCCTTCGCCGCACTCCTCTTCGACCCAATTTTCGGCCGTCTCAGCGACCGCACTATAGGTCGATTCGGCCGTCGCCGCCCCTGGCTGGTCGCCGGCGCAGTGGGGCTCCTGGTCTGCCTGACCGTCATTGCGCTGGCCCCGAATGTCGTCGTTCTGGGCATCGGTTGGTTCTTCGCACAGGCCCTGGGCAATGCTGCGGTCGCAGCACATACGGCCACCCTGGCGGACCAGGTACCTCAATGGCAGCGTGGCAAAGTCAGCGGCATGATCGGCATCGCCTCGCAAGCCGCCTCCTTGGGGGCAGCCTACTCAGCAAGTCTTTTCGGGCAGAACATGCTGCTGCTGTTCCTGGTTCCAGGGGCCCTCGCTCTGGTCCTGGTTCTCGTCTTTGCATTCGTGCTACCGGACCGGCCGATCGAGCGCCGCCCTGCATCTGAAGGCGGCTTGCGTACCGCATTGAAGACATTTTGGGTGAACCCCCGCCAAAACCCGGACTTCGCGTTTGCCTGGATCTCGCGCTTTCTCGTTGTCCTGGCAATGTTCATGTTCGTCACGTTCCGGCTTCTGTACCTGCAGCAGGACCTGGGCCTTTCCAAACAAGACGCGGCGGGCGCCCTGGCAACCGGTGTCCTTATCTACACCCTGGCTCTTGTAACAGCAGGCCAAATCGCCGGATGGATCTCCGACAAGCTCGGGCGTCGAAAAGTCTTTATCTGGATCTCAGCTGTCATTTTCGGCATCGGCACATGGATGCTCACCCTGGCAAACTCAACCACGGGGTTCTACTGGGCTGAACTCGTCATCGGCATCGGCTTCGGCATCTACATCGCTGTTGACCTCGCCCTCGTCATCGATGTCCTCCCCAACCCCGAAGACACAGCAAAGGACCTCGGCGTCTTCAACATCGCCATGACAGGTCCCCAAACCCTCGCACCAGCTGTATCAGCTGCGCTCGTGACAATGGCCGGAGGCAGTTACGACCTCCTCCTGGCCGTGGCGGCAGGCGTTGCACTGCTAGGGGCATTGACGATCCTTCCCGTAAAAAAGGTGCGCTGACCCGTTTCTCCCCGCAAAAAAGTACCGCTGCCCCAGCCCGTCCACCGTTCTCAGTATGGGGACGGTGGACGCAGCTTTTAGCTGTGGATCACCAGTCCCCGCGGCCCTATGAGTGCAGGATGCCACCTTGCCCCTGGTGTTCCAGAAGTCAACGCAGGGCGAGCATCAGGACTGTTGGCAGGGTGGCGACGCAGGATGGTCTGCACGCACGTGGTGGATGCCATGACGCGGGTGTCGCCGCCCATACGTCTGGCCAAAACATACGCGGAAGGCGCTGTTGGAACTGCTGCGATCAACAGGATGCCAGTGGGTATTGCCTCGGTGCTCCCGAGGGGAATGGCGATCGCAGCGGCGCTGACTGGCATTACGAGAAGTTTGAGCGTGGTAGCCAGTCCGATATCGAACCCGACCGGCCAGACATAGTGGGAAGCGGCAGCGATCAGCGGGCCGTTTCCAATGAGGACGCTGCGAAAAAGGTTGCACAGGACCTGGCCGTGGAATTGAGCTCCCCGACGACGACGTCGTCTTCCTGGTTGGGCTCCAGTCCGGTGCACGGTATGGCATCTTTCCGGACTTCCACTTCAAGCATTTTCTGCGGGCTACCGGGGAGATCGCGGCGCTTGGTCGCCGGTACTTCGTCCCGGGCCGCACTGAAGTGATGGACGCCGAACAGGTGCGCCAAGCAATGGACTATGTGAAGGACTCCCGGGACGCTTGCCAACGCTGCGTCGCCGGCGGACAGGTTGCCCACTGGCTACTCGAACCAATGAGCGAGTACCTGCACAGCGAACTGTCCTCGAAGTGGTCCCACCTCGAGGGCTACGATCCGGTGACCGTCGGGCTGGGCGGCCTCAGAGTGGTCTGCCACTACTACATGGGCGGGTGGTGGCTCGATGACACCGACCATTACGAACTGCTCTACGACCATCTGACCGTGCGAACCTTCCGGGAGCGCCGGGACCAGGCTCCGTCGCTCGGGAATCGCGCTGACCGCTCGGCGCGAAAGTGAGCACGTCAAGGCGGGCGATACCTTCGCAGTCATCGGCTGAGCGCAGGAGGTCAGGCGGGCACGCCGAAAGCCCGTGCAGGATTCTTAACCAGGATCCGTTCCACGTTATCTTCCGCGACCCCCATCGCCCGCAGGGTGGGCACGAAACTCTGAACCATGAATCAGCATTTCTGTCGCTGCGGTATGCGCCAGGGAATGCCTTGCGTGCTTCACGAGCTGATCGTGGAGCTCCACGACAGCCTGAGAATGTCAATCTGATTTGAGCCCAGGTTGGCGGTAAATCGCAGTCTTGTCTGGAACCATGTGATGGCGGCCGGAGTCGCTTACGAGGAACGGTTGAAACGCCGCCGTCGGGGCTTTGCGTGCTGTCGGGCAGCGTTTCGACTATGAACGTCGTATAGCCAATGATGTATCTGGACCGGGGCCAGATGCTTGGCGAATCAAAGGACTTAGTGGGCGCTGGTTCGGTGTCATCATGACAGTGGCAGCGGTGCCCGCAATTGTCAGCAGTTTTGTTGCCGGCGTTATCAGGGTACGGGCCGCAGGAGCAGCGGCGCTGAGATAGGGCTCGGCTGCGCAACCGGAGCTACACTTGGGGGCGTTTCTACGTGACACCCGTAGGGTCGAGGTGTCACACGGTCGGATACGGCCTTGGGGTGACACGACTGCAAAGGGGAAGCAATAGTGACTGACCTGAAGCTAACACTCATCATCGTCGTCATAATAATTTCCGCGGCAGTCGTCGGGGCCGTCCTGGGGCAGCTTTTCCCGCGGTCGGGAGTGCTATATGTGGTTCCCATAGGAATCGGTGTTGGCATATCCATTCGCTTATTCGCACGGCATCTGGCGCGCAAACGGGAGAACTAGACCGCGTGATCTGGGCCCCCTCTAGCAGTAAGCCTGATCGCTCCCACAGGGCCCGGACAGCTAGTCCGTCCGTGACCCGGACGGCACGCCTGGTTGCCGCCCTCGGGCTGGCCCGGTGACGGGGTGCTGGACGATGCGGGTACGTCTCGGTCCTGCTGATCGTTCGACCTTACGGGTTATGTGGATTTCTGGAGTGTGTGGGCGAGGCGGTAGGAGTCGGTTCCGGTTTCGATGATGGTGCCCGTGAAGGTGAGCCTGTCGACGATAGCGGCGCAGAGTCGCGGGTCGGTGAAGGTCTTCGTCCAGCCGGAGAAGGATTCGTTGGTGGCGATGGCCACGGATGCTTTCTCTTCGCGTTCGGTGAGGACCTGGAAGAGCAGTTCGGCGCCGCGTTTGTCGAGTTCCATGTATCCGAGTTCATCGATGCACAGTAGGTCGACCCGTCCATAGCGGGCGATGGTCTTGGCCAGGGCTTTGTCGTTTTCTGCCTCCACGAGCTCGTTAACAAGCCTGGTGGCGAGTGTGTATTTGACTCTGAATCCTTTCTCGGCCGCGGCGGTCCCGAGCCCGATGAGCAGGTGGGACTTCCCTGTTCCGGAATCGCCGATGAGGCAGAGAGGCTGGCCTTTGCGGATCCAGTCCCCGGCCGCGAGGGTGTGGATCGTGGCGGGGTTGATGTTCGGGTTCGCGTCGAAGTCGAAGTCGCCGAGCCACTTATCCCGCGGGAATCCTGCGGATTTCACCCGGCGGACGGAGGAGCGACGGTCCCGGTCGTCACACTCGGCCAGCAGCAGTTCGGCCAGGAAGCCCTGGTAGGAGAGTTGTTCCTTTCCCGCAACGGCTACGGCTTCGTCGAGGACGGCACGGATCGTCGGCAGCCGGAGGCGCCGACAGGCCTGGTCCACGGCCGCCGCGGCGGCATGTTCGGTCAGGCCCCGCCGCCGGCGTAGGGTCTGGGACACGACAACGGGAACGGTGGGGCTCATGAGACATGCTCCTTGCTCGGTGGCACTGGACGTGGGTCGGTGGTGCGTTTGAGGAGCTGGTCATAGCAGGCCACGGTCGGCAGCGGGCGTTTGTCCAGCGGGAGGCCGGCTATCACGGCTGCGGGATCCGCGAGGCGGCGCTGGGTGAGACTGACAATGCGGTGCTCGACGAGTTCTTCTTTCGCGCCGGAACCGCAATCGGGCCGGACCCACCCCGGGGTGTTCCGCTCCGCAGCCACCCGCCGGGCTTCGACTGCGACGACGTCCGCGCAGACCGCCCCGACCCGCACGGCGGCCGTGATCCCGGCAATCACGTCCGCGTCGTCCATCACCCGGTGCAACAGCAGGACGTCGATGAGTTCACGGGTGGCGGCGGTGTCGCCGTCGGTCTTGCGGGCAGCGGCCCAGAACGCGTCATGGGCCGGGGTGAACATCCCCGACTGCCGGGCCTGCGCCAGCGCGGTGGATCCGGGCAGGGCGCCGGGTTTGAACTTCAGGACCTCAAGGTAGTGGTCCAGCTGCACGCATTGCCCGCCCCGGGCGACGGTCCGTGGGTGGGTGGCGATCAGGGTCCGCCCGTCGAAGATCCTCACCTGCGTCGCTTGCAGGGACACCCGGACCTTCCGGTTGATGAACCGCACCGGCACCGAATACTTCGTCGAGCGGACGGTGATGAGCGAGGAACGGTCCACCCGCGGAGTCAGGACAAGGCCCGGATCAAAGCCCTCTGCCGGCAAAGGGGCCAGCAGTGGTTGTTCGACGGCGAAGTCCTGCCCGATAGTCCGGATCCGCTGGGAGATCCTGCGCCGGTCCTCCGCGTCATCCCAAACTCTTAGCTTGTCGTTCAGCTCCGCCAGGGTCCACACCACCGGGACAGGGGTGAGGAAGTTCCTTCGAAACCGTCCAACTTCACCTTCGATCCCTCCTTTTTCGTGGGCGCCCTTGATGCCCGGCTCGCAGTAGAAGGCATCGAACCCATAGTGTGATTTGAACAGCACCCACCGCTCGTTCTCGACGCGCTGCCGCCCGCCCCCGTAAACGACTTTCGTGACTGCCGAGGTCAGGTTGTCATAGCGGATATGCCTCCTCGGAACACCACCCAAAGCGGTAAACGCCTCGATATGGCCTTCCAGGAACGCCTCCTGCGCGCATGTAGGGTACACGCGGTGGACGGATTTGCCCGAGTTCGAGAGCCGGAACGCGAACATGTAACACCGCGTCCTGACCCCGGCCAGGTCCACCCAAACATCACCGAAATCCACCTCAGCCTCCTCCCCGGGCGCGTGCTCCTGAGGCACGAACACCTCCGCCGGGGCGTTCCCTGCCTCCACGGTGATAGCGGTCCTGCGGGCCTTCACGTACTGGCGGACGGTGGAGTATGAGATCACGGCCTGATGCTCATCGACCAGGCGATCGAAAATCCGTTGAGCGGTATGTCGTTGCTTCCGCGGGGCGTCCAGGTCAGCCAGAAGCATCGCATCAATGACGCCTTTGAGCGGACCCAGCTTCGGTGCCCCACGGACCGGGATCCTGCGCACCGGTGGTTCCGCCGCGGCCAGGGCCTGCCGAACCGTTCTTCGGGAGACCCGGTGGTCCCGGGCAAGGCAGCGGATCGATGAGCCCTTAACCCTGGCATCCCGGCGGATCCTCGCGAATAGCTCCACTCTCGACTCCATCACTGCCTTCCACCGTTGGGAAAAAACTCTGATGGGATCAACCGTGGGGCGGGCTCAACTGAAACTGCGATTTATCAACCGGCGAGCCGCAAAGTGGGCTCAACTCAGACTGCAAAACTGGTCCCCACTCAAACTGCCATAACCAACAGCCGGGCTGCCAGCTCAGCGCCTGCGATGGCGGAGCTGCCGGCGGTTGGCTCGCCTGAGGCCAGCGCAGCAGTCCAGGGCTCCGAGGTGGAAACGCGTGCCCAGTTTGCGTTAAGGAGTGCCAACAGCGTTTCGAGCACGGTTTTGGCCCCGGCAGCACCGGCGCTCTTGGCGATGTTGATGGCACCTGTCGCATCCGAGATGACCTCTGTAGCAAAGCCGAGGAACTCTGGCTTCCGCTGCTGAGGCGAGAATGCAGTTGTTGGTCATGTAGCCCACCAGTACGACAGTGTCCACTTCCTGCCTGCGGAGCCGTTCTGCCAGGTCCGTGCCTGGCAGAACGGCGCCCGGCTGTCCGCGTCGATGCTTCGGTCCTTTACATCGACCACGGGGACGTCATCACCTCGGCGGGCGCCGCGTCGGGGATTGATGCCTGCCTGCATCTGGTGCGCAGGAACCTCGGTGCCGCCGCGACGAACTCAGTCTCACGCGCCTTGGTGGTGGCGCCCCACCGCGAGGGCGGGCAAGCCCAATACATTGAACGCCCCGTCCGCCCGCAGCGGACAGGCGATCCCATCTCCGACGTCCTCGGATGGGGCGCTGAACAATCTTTCCGAACCACGCACCATCGAGCAACCGGCCCTTCATGGGCATACGAGCCAAAGGACATTCATCCGCGACTTTCCCTAGACGAATCCAGAGCAGGTACACATGAAAAGGGGGAGTCCATCAAAGGCGCAAAAAACCACCCAGGGCATTAGCGCCTGCATCACGCCTGGGGCAGCGGTTGTTTGAGCATTCAGCCTGAAGCGGTGCCGATCGCTTGATGCGCTACGCTTCGTTCCTGGGGCTCGTTACCTGACTCCTTTTTCGGAACGTGCTGGGCCCAGTCATTCATTGAAGCAAGAACCGGTCGAAGACCTGCCCCCAGTTCAGTGAGTTCGTAGACAACCCGGGGCGGGATCTCTGCGTAGGCGGTTCTAGTGACCAGGCCATAGGCCTGGAACTGACGGAGGCGGTTTGTCAGTGTGTGGGCGCTGATACCGGGGAGGTCGTTGCGAAGCTCGGTGAAGCGCGCCGGCCCCATGAGAAGCTGACGCACAATCAGTGTCGCCCACGGCCCGTCGAGCAGGGTAAGGAACCGGGCGACACCGCAGTCGGGCCAATGGTCTGCGCAATACGTCATGCTGCCATCCTAGTTTCGAGTGCATCGTGCACACTTGATGCACACCATGCACTCACCGTCGGTTCTGGAATCTCGTTAGGTCTGATACGTCCCGAGGTACTGATTGACCGGGCCGGGCAGGTCGGCCCCAGCCCGGTGCAGGGTTCAGGCGTTGACGTCGCGAAGCCACTGTTCGACAGGACGCGGATGAAGCCCGAGCAACTTTTGTGCGCTTCGGGTTTCGTCGATCAGTTCATCGGGCTGTGTATTGCGCCAGTGGTAGGAATCGACGACGGGTCCAATGCCCTCGTGACCGAACAGAGGGATCATGGCCGCGCCGAATTCGTCTGGCGTCTGGGCCCTGAAGCGCACGTCCCGATCTAGGTACTTCGCGAAGCCTTCAGCGAGGTTCTCACCCACCAGGCCCGGGAGAGCCCCGACAGTAACGACACCGGAGACGTCAGTGTCTTCGAATAACTTCACGACGACGTCGGCGATGTCCAGATGGGAGCTCCACGATGCCCGGTAGTCTGTCCGGAGGGGATACTCCAGCACACCCTGCTCCCGGGCTCCCGCCACAACCGGGGGCAGCAGCAGGTTCTCCAGGAAGAGGCGAGGGGCTACGATGGCCGAGGAGACGCCCGAGTCCTGGAGTCCTCGCATGAGAACCCCATGCGGGCTCTCCTCGTCTTCACCCAAAGGGTATCCGCTCGTGGAAAACACAACACGGGAGGGGCGCGTCCGGCTGACCGCCGCCGCGATGTTCCGGGCATGGTCGAGCTGCTGCAGCGGCGAACCTAGAGGCAAGTGGATGAACAGGCCTTCTGCGCCGGTATATGCGTCAGCGAGTGATGCGACCGACGAGTTGTCGACCATTACCGCAGCGCCGCTGGTGTAGGACGCCGTCGAGCGAACAACTGCAGTGACTGTCTTGCCGGCCCGAAGGAGAGCGTCGGCTACTGGGGCGCCCTGCGCGCCGGTAGCTCCATGAATAAGAAAGGTCATGCCCTATTACTGCATATGATGCACCAGTGATTTCAACTGCACCAATGGCGCCGCGCTGCAGTATTGGCCAGTTCTTACATCCACCCCTGCTCCCGCGGTTAACGCCGATAAATGGACGTTTCGTCGGCCTGAGCTTGGGGGAGAGGCCCCCAATGGCGCATCTTTCCTCGAGGAGTTCGGCTAACGCGGTTTGTAGACGTCGGAGCGGTGTTCGATGCGGTGGACGTACAGGATGTGTTCTTCGATGTCGAGGGTGAACAGCACCCTGTAGTCGCCGCGCCGTGCGGTGCGGAGTCCGAGGAGTTCGTTCGTGAGGGGCTTGCTCAGCCGGTGGGGATTGTCGGCCAGTGCGCCGGTGACGAATTCGACGATCGCGGTTGCCGCTTTCTGCGGCAGCCGCAGGAATCTCTTCAGTGCCGGGCTGGTGACCTCGACGTTCCACGGTGCGGGGCCGGTAGCTTCTGCGCCGGTCACCGGGGCGGCAGTCCGAATTCACGGCGGAGGTCTGCGCCGCTGACCGTGTTGCCCGCGGCGATGTCGCGCCGGGCCTGGTCGAGGTCTTCGCGGATGCCCGGCTGCGAGAGCCAGTGGATGGTCTCCTGCAGGGATTCCAGGTCGTCGGCGGACATGAGCACCGCTGACGGGTGCCCGTGCCGGGTGATCTGGATGATCTCGTGCGTCGTGTCTGCTTCCTCCACGAGGGCGGACAGCTTGTCCTTGGCTTCGCTGAGCGGTACGGTTCTCATACTGGAAATTATAGCCTGATATCAGGCCACCAACTAGCCTGACTTTTAGCCGATAATCTGCCTTATGTCAAGTAAATTGCTTGAAGCTTCAACTAAACCGCTGTTTTGATCGTACTACGCCGCGTCGACTGCTTTCTCATCAATCCGTCAGGGTGCGGATTTGCGAGTCCGTCTCACATGTAAGATTCGGGGTGATGCGGACGGTTCCTCGCAGGGTTAATTGAGCACTCCGAAATCCCAAGGAGCTCCAGTTCTAGAGTGGAGAAACCGCGGACAAATTTCGGTGTGCTGTACACACAAAGAGCTGGCAGGGGGACAGCGTGGGCTACGAGACAACCACGGCGATAACGACCGTGATGGAGGAGCTTCGTACTCTTGGATCTTTTGGTCCAAAGGCCGTCGATCTCCTCCTGAAAGTCGCCCGTGAGGAGCTCACCCGGTTTCCTTCCCTCACCTCCGACCCTGCGTCGACGCACGAGGATTACGCGTACGACTTCTTCCTTGACCGTGGCGAGGCGCTGACAACGGCGGCCCAGCTCCAAGCGGAAGACGACGATGCATTGGGGCGCATGATCCGCCGATGGTTGCGCAACTGGCTTGTTGACCTCCATGCCCGTTCAGCCGTGGGTTCGCTGCGGGATCGCTTGGAAAAGCGATTGGAACGTGATGGGAGATTCGATCGTGCGCCGGCCCAGCACTTCTGGTGTCTTACCGACGGCCCCGCACAAGCAGGGGTTGCCGATCCGGCTGCGTTGGCTGCGGTGGCGCGACGGGTGCATGTGACGTACTATCCAGAGCCTCCGGGAGGAACGCGTCGTGCGCAACTTGGGAGGTCCGGCGAGCTTGAGGCCTTGCTTGAGGAGCTCCTCCTCACAGCAGAGGGGAGCCTGCACATCGCTACTCTCGTCCACGTTGTTGCGAACCGGTTCCCGCACATCCTGGACCCTCTGACGGTCTCGACTGAAGAGGAAACGGCCGACGAAGTTCCGGCACGTGGGCCGTCTCCTCTCGAGGAGATCCTCGGGGGTGAGGAGCAACAGCATTTCGAGACGCTTTCCCAGGAAGTCTTTGATGCGCTGTCCGCCGAGGAACGCGGTCTCGTCCTTGTTCTCGATGACCCCAAGGCGGCAGCGAATATGCTTGGTCTTGGCAAGAGTTCAACAGCCTTACGAATTCGCTCCCTCAAATCGAAGCTCATTGAAATCTCTGGTGATGAGGTGACTGCTCCTGAGGTAGTACGCCGGGTACTCGCTCGCTGCCGGGGAGAGCTTAGAAGGGCCACTGAACCAGTGGCTGAGGACGCGCCAGGCTTAGTCCCGTCAGTCAAGGATGGAGGACAAAACCGATGACCAAGACCCATCCTGGAAAACGAGCCCGACTGCTGGAACTGGCAAGCCAGACCAAGACGCCAACCGCGGTACGCTTCGGGGCGATGAAGGCCTCAGATGTTGATTCGCCGGACTTCGATGTCCGGAATAACTCCCTCTGGGTGGCGCGATGGTCAGGATCCACCATCTTGCTCCTCATAATTCACGAGTCCTCCGACCCTCAGAAAGTTCTGGCCGCACCAGTGACCATCGAACCTGGATTGCAAGATCAGGAATCAGTCGTCGTCGATGCCTCAGCCAATGAGCTCGGAGTGCCGGTCACGGTATGGCTCGGAATCACGCGAGAGGTGCCAATCCAGACGCTTGAGCGCCCACTCGGCGGGCTCTCACACGAGACGCTCGAGACGGCGATACGCGCAAGCAGCTCACATCCCCTCCCCGAGGCCGAGCATGCTTTCCGGCAATTGGCGTCTACAAGTGCTGAGCAGCGGGCGGAGATGGAGGACATCTTGGACGGCTGGATCGAGGATCTCCAGCCTTTGCCTTCCGAGTCCCCTGAACAAATGACAACTCAGGGAACAATCCACGGAAAGCCTACAATCACCTTGAAGCAAGTGATGGAGGCACTCCATGTCCCTCAGCGCAAGGCGATGAACATCGTGCGGGGCAACTATCAGCTCAGCGCCGGGGAAGCCAGACAACTAGCCCTGCATATCGGATCTTCTCCGGAGGCCCTAAGTTCCATCGCCGAACCGTTGCCGAACGAATTGCTGATTGAGCTCCAACAGCCCCGCTGGAGACTCCTCGTTCGCTCAGAGGCCGAGAGCTTGAAAATCGATGAGCACACGGCCCGGCTCAGCGTTGCCCGCGAGACGTTCGCTTTGGCGGCGCGACAAAGCGGCCGTGACACGGATATGTGGAGACAGCGACTGCGGACCATTGCGCTAGGACGCCTCCACGGCGGCACGAGCGAGGGAAGGTAAACCAATGCCCAAGCTATTCGAGGGGACGGGCAAACAGGTTGAGGGCATGCTGTCAGTCCTCGAACAACGCTGGCCCGGAGCTGCGGCGCGGCTGGCGCAAGATCCCTTCTCAGAGATCGGTTCCTGGGAAGATCTGACCATCGCTCCGGTCCCCGAAGAGAGCAATGTCCCCGAGGGCTCCAAACGCGGATGCTCGGTCGCCGGGGGCTACCTCTGGCAGACCCAGCCTCCGACGCTTGTTGTCGCGGAGTCCCTCTCAGCACGTCGCCAACGCTTCACCCTGCTGCACGAACTCGGTCACCACATCCAGAGCATCGACCTCGAACTCGGGGACGCCCTTATGCAAGCCGAGGACTCCGAAGAATTTGAAGACGCCGCGTGCGATGCTTTCGCAGCCGATCTGCTCCTACCCTCGACGCTCGTCCAGCAAGTGGTACGAACCGGGCCGACCGTCGAGAGCGCGCTGGAGCTGTTCCGCCGTTCAAAGGCCTCCCGTGCCGCAATCTGCGTCCGCCTCGCCGAAGAACTCAGGAGTCCAGGCACGGTTGCCGTCTTGGACTCCGAAGGAACGGTGAGCTTCGCTGCTTCGCGGGGGCGAATTTTTCCCCCAGCCCGAGGTTCAGACCAGTCCGCAAACCCCTTGGTTGCCGCATCGCTGGCCGAATCTCGCGCAGATCGCGTTATCCAACGTGACGACAGTCGGATTCAATACTCCACCGGGCACACGTCGGACCGGCTCTACGGCCAGATCGCCTGGTGCGACGGGCTCTACATCGCGGTAATGGTCGAGTACGGCGCCCCATGGAAGCACTTCTCTCCGCCCCAGGACGGCACAGCGCTGTCCTCCTCAGAAAGCAGGTGGGAGGACTGCGAGACATGCGGAACCAATTTCTTCGTCAAGAACACATGTTCCCGCTGCGGGGAGCCCCGCTGCCCCAGAGGACACTGCGGATGCAGACGAGCCGCCGAACGTCAGTGCCAGCACTGCTTCTACCTCAAGCCGCCGTCGCAGTTCAAAGACGCCTCCAAGGTCTGCATCGAGTGCTCCTCCTGACCGCCGCACAGATCGGACGTTGTCCCGTCAGACCTAAGTGAGACAGGAAAGGGTCCCGTCTCTAGGACTTTAGGAGAATGCCCGTGAACAGTCACGAGACCCCAGCCAAACAAGAGAACGGCCGCAAGATCACGATCACAGTGGTCCACGAGGACAGCGGGCGAGAGGTCGAACTCCAAGCCGGTCCTGGCACCCCCACGCGAACGGTAATCGAACGAGCATATTCAGAACTCGGAATCGAGCGGAATCCGGCCGATCGCCTGCGGGTGGAGTCCACCGGAACGAACGTCTTCGAGCACCAGGAACAGCATCTCGGCGACTTCCTAGAGCTCGTTGGCAACGACACTGTCTGGCTTCTGGCCGGCCCCACAGGTGGTGCCTGAAGTGCCCGCCGTTCCGCTTGCCGACGCCGAGTATGCCGCTATGACCTTCGCTGCCCACCTGGACTCGTTCTGGGCAAGTGGTCGTCCAGAAAGCTGGGGATGGAGCTACACCAAGCTCGATCCCCTCCACGCATGCATTCACGCGGCAGCCGTTTCGCCGGATGGATCGGTCGATGACTACTGCATCCTGCTTGACGCTCGGAGCTATGACGAACTGCCTCCGGGCGTCTACTTCGTATCCCCGGCAGATCCGCGAGGCCCAAAGCCGCAGCCCGGGAGCCCGTGGCTGCCCTCCTACACCAATGTCCCCTTCGGATTCGCCATCCATCCATCGTTCAGCTACCCCGACGGATCGGCTGACCAATTGGTGTGCTTTTCGCAGTCCCGCGACTACTACATCTCGAATCACACTCCGTTTCCCGGCGAGAAGTGGCAACCGGGAACTCATACCCTAGCCGCAACACTGAGCCGGCTGCATGAGGTCCTCACTCCCCCCTGCTACCTGGGTCGAGCCGGTGCTTTGGATTCCTGAAGCGGTCTGGCAAGGGCTCCTCGAGAATTTCGATCGGGCCCCCGAAGGCGTCGAAAGAGTCGCATTCCTGGACGGCGTACCCGTCCCGCCCGGTCTTGGTGGCGTGGTCACCACGCTCACCGTTCCGGCCGCAGCCCTCTCTCCCGGCAACTACCGGATCGGCGCAGCAGAAATGAGTGCCGCCGGCAAGCACCTGAGGCAGCATCGCCTGCAGCGGCTCGCCCAGGTGCATACGCACGGAGGCACTTGCACGACCCACTCCCCCACCGACGACGCCATGGCATACTCACAGCACCTTGGAGCATTATCAGTGGTGCTCCCTGAGCATGCCCAAGAAGACCCAGACCCATGGGACGGGACAGTTCATGTCCGCGGAGCCGCAGGGTGGACCGAGCTGAGCCGAGACGAAGCCATCTCATTGATCCGCATAGTTCCAGTTCAAATCGACCAGAGCCAATATCCGAAGGAGGCTGCAAGATGGAAACAATCGCGAACCGGCATTCCGGCACGGCTGGAGGCGCTTTGGTCGCGCATGACCAAGGCAAGCCATTGAACGTTCATGTGGCGATTTCCGCATCGGCCGCTTCCTCAGGGGCCGGGCAGAGGGCCCTGTGGATGCTGGTCAACCTACTGGCCCGATCGGTTGGCACGGTCGCCGGGCTCACGGTCGCCTGCCCGGAGGCCAAGCTCCATCCCGGCGTTGCACCGGGGTACAGTGCCGGATCATCCCTCGTGATGGCAGTCTTCGAATCCGCGAAGGCAATCGGGGCGATACCACCAATGCCGGCCGCGCGGGCGCCGGAACAGAGCTTCGTCCTCGGCATCGGTCACGTTGACGACGCCGACATGACCTTGGTCTTCGGTGACTGGTGGGGAGGTCTTGCCCACACCACGTTCGACGCCGGGGCGGAGGTTAGCCTGCCCTTCGGTCCGTACATCGCGGCAGCCCACGCCGCTGGCCATGTCTTCCGCGCTTCCCGTGGACTCGTCGAATTCGTTCCCTTTGTCTACGACGGCTGGGAGCATGTCACGGCTAGCGAAATTCCGCCCAATCCCCCGTCTATGCCCGAGAACCTCGCAGGCGACTTCCTTCTCGCCGGAGTGGGCGCAGTCGGAACAGCCGCAATGCTCACTCTCTGGGCAACGCCAGGGCTCAACGGCACGGCCCAGATCGCCGACGCGGATACCGTCGATCTGACGAACCTCAACCGGTGCGTTCTCTTTGACGCCTCCACGGTTGGCCTGCCGAAGGCGAGCACGGCCGCCAAAGTCCTTCAGGCGGGAGGATCGGGGCTTCTAGTGTGGGACCCCCATGACGGTCTTGCCCAGGAACATCCCCGACGCCAGCAGCCTTTGCAACTCCTGTTATCAGCCGTGGACAAGAACCGTTCGCGGTTGGCGATCCAGCGGCTGATCCCAGCGATGGTGCTAGGCGCGTCAACATACAATCTGCGCGCCAGTCTCATGCGCGCGGGCCCCCCTCAAGTCAGGGCATGCCTTGTGTGCCACAATCCCTTGGAGCCGGAGATTAGCGACCCCGAATTGCGTGAACGGTATTTGGCAGCAGACCATGAAACGAAGGCGCGGCTCGCCGAATCCGTCGGAATATCGAGATCCGAGCTTGATTCCTGGGCGCGCACGGCACGCTGTGGGGAACTGGACAACCGTGCCCTCCCGATCTTGGCAGCGGAGCTGGATACCCAGCCGCATCAGTTCTCGGTCGGCTACCTAAGCGTCTTGGCCGGGGTGCTTCTTGCCGCCGAAGCTGTCAAGGAGAGAGCCTCCGTGACTGGGGGGCTGGACGACGACAAGAATCATGTCAGCATCCAAACGGTCAATCCGTGGTCATCGCGTAATAACGCGACAAGATACCTGAGGCAAGAGGACTGCATCTTCTGCGGGGCGGCCGGCTCTGCCACTCTGC
Source organism: Arthrobacter sp. efr-133-R2A-63 (assembly GCF_030209795.1). NCBI lineage: Bacteria > Bacillati > Actinomycetota > Actinomycetes > Micrococcales > Micrococcaceae > Arthrobacter > Arthrobacter sp. efr-133-R2A-63. The sequence goes on from NZ_JARVRG010000001.1 coordinate 109,090, forward strand.
AGAACATGTGGTCCGATCGATTCAGTCATCGTTAGCGACAGCCATATGGTCTGCTTAAGCGTCTCGACGATCTACACGCAGTGATGCAGGACCACCGAGACTGCCGACGCGGGGTGAATCGAGCGCGAGATGACGAGTAGTCGCTCAAGGTTCCAAAGCTGGGACGAGCGCTGCCACCAAGCTCGTCAAGGCGATAGGGTCCGGAGCTACGCTTAGTCGGTGCCCGGAAGAGGAGCCGACGATCCGTTCGGGCTCATTGAAATATGAATAGGTGGAACCATGCCGATACTAGACAAATACGACGATGACGTTGACGGAGGCTCAGACGCCGAGTATCAACCAGTCAATATTGTGCACTCTCCGTTTTCGCTCCGCTCGCTGCGCGTTGATATTTTGGACCATGATAAGAAGGTGATTGGGTTTGCAACAGGATTCATCTTTGCCCAACACGATCTGTGGCAGGAGTTGTCGACAAAAAGCCGCCTGGCCTTTGTGACTAACTACCACGTCGTTGCGGGTCAAGATACCTCTGGTAGATTCATAAATGGATGTAATTCAATGAGTAGACCTTTTTACCTGAATGTCAGGCTCCCGGCAGCGCTCGGGATGGGAGTGGGACCTGAAGCGCTGGATTGCATAGAGTTTCCTCTCCTGCAGGGAGAGCCCGGAGCCTTTCGTCGTCGATGGTACAGCAGATACAAGGGAACCAAGACTCCGGGAAGGGTCATGGGGCCGGAGCATCAGGATGCGTATCCTGACGAGGTCATGTCCGACATTGCCCTACTTCCTATCCTCGATGAAACGGCGAGAATACATCAGCTCGCGCAGAGAGCTTACGTATGGAACCCTCAGAGCATTCGCGACTCTCAAGGGCAATTGATGGTGAGACCAACTGACCGAGTCTATGTGCTTGGCTATCCCGCATCTACTACGGATTACAGCCCTACGATGCCGATATGGACCGCGGGATCAGTTGCAAACGAGGTTAATTCAGGTCGAGAAGAGCGCTTCCTGATAGATAGCCGAACCCGTAAAGGGCAATCTGGATCACCGGTTATTTCATACCGCCGTGAGACTTATGTTGATGGCAATGGCGGACTTGATGGAACATTGCCTGAGGAAGGAAGGCTCCTTGGGGTCTATAGCGGAAGAACCGATGACGAATCGGATATCGGCTCGGTGTGGTGGGGTTCAGAAATTGAACATATTCACAAGAGAATTGACTACTGACTAGGGTGGGGCGCGACAACAGAGCATTGCATGACCGGCCTAAAAGCCCTTTGTAGCCCTAGGCTTACAATTAAGGTCCTTATCGTGGCCGGCTCGACTGACCGCACTCAACGGCTCGTGTAGACCCGTTGCGGCTGATTCTCTCGTTGGTTCGACAGAATGCTCTCTGCGCCGCGTGCTCGTCGTTCCACCGGCAGCCCGCAGGTGTAGTAATCAGGCTTCGACCGCGTCGACGGGGTCGTGTTCGAGCGCGGCGGTGATTGCAGCTGGCGAGGGCAGGGTTGCCTTTTCCTCTGCCGGGAGCGCTTCGTACGTGTACGACGTGACTGTCAGGGGCTGTGCGGATCCGTCGAGCGCGTACCGCACGGTGCGTTCGTTCCGAGACCCGCAGACAAGGATGCCAACAGTGGGCGCCTGCCGAGGAAGGCGCAGCATGTCGTTGACCGCTGCGACGTAGAAGTTCAGCTGCCCTAGGTGTTCAGGCTTGAACTTTCCTGCCTTAAGTTCGACTACAACGTAACGGTCTGAAGGTACGTGATAGAGCAGGAGATCGATGAAGAAGTCGTCTCCATCAACGTCTAGGTGATACTGCCGGCCGACGAAAGCGAAGCCGGGGCCGAACTCGGCCAGGGTCTGAGCCATCCGCAGGGTCATGGCTTCTTCAATGTCGTGTTCTTGGGCTTCCTCGGTAAGGCCCAAGAAGTCCAATACGAGGGGATCCTTGGCGACAGCCCGTGCCAGGTCGGTTCCTTCGCCCGGGAGGCGCGCTTCCAAGTTGTTCGGTGCTGCCCCGGTGCGGGTGTGGAGACCGGTGAGGATCTGGTGTTCAAGAGCGGCGACCGACCAGCCGTTCTGTACCGCTCTGGAGGCGTACCAGCGGCGCAGTTCATGGTCCCTGAGCTTGTTCAAGAGCGTGACGTTATGGCTCCAGCTCAATTGTCCAGACGGTGTCTGGACAATTGGTTCCGGACCGCTCCACGCGGCCGCGAACGCGCGCATGTTGTAGACATTCGTCCGGGAAAATCCCCTCATGTGCGGAAACTCCGCGCGCAAGTCACGTGCAAGCCTGTCCAGAACCTTACTGCCCCAGGATTCGTTTGCTTGCCGTTCCAGGATCGTCCGTCCGATATTCCAATACAACTCGATCATCGCGCTGTTGACCACCCGCTGGGCCCTGAGTTGAGCCTCCCGCACCAGATCCTTTAGAGTCGTGAGTGCGACTGCATAATCTTCGGGTAGATCCAGCTCGATTTGAGTCATGTATCCACCCTAACGGCCACCACTGACGCTCAAGAGGCAATTGTCCAGACAGTGTCTGGACAATTGCCTTCCGGTCGCGGGACGGTGCGGCTCCCGAGACTCTCTTGGCGGGTGGACGGCAGAGCAACTCCGTTTAAAGGCCGATCGCGGGACCGACAAATGTGCCACAGCTTGTGGCGCAATTGAGAGTGGATTCTCAATTGCCAGTAGGTTGACCCCAATACCACCCATCCCGAGGCCGGCGGCGCCAGGCTCAACAGCGCAGGCCTTGCAGCATCTTCATGCATCCTCATCGGCAGATCCACTACCGTCTAGGCGTCCTGAATCACATCCCAACGGCTGATTTGGAGATTACATCAGCCTAAAAAGGCTGATGTTCGTGCTCGGAAGTGGCTACGGTTGTTCTCCTTCAGTGTTGGTTTGGGTTGTCTATCTGGCCGGGGGTGAGATTTTCGGTGGTCATGGTGGGTCAGCCACGGCGGGTGCCGTGGCGGTGCTACAGGGTGCGGGCGACTTGCTTTTCGATCTTCCGGATCCGGGCATGCAGTGGAGGGTGCGAGGCCAGGTACAGGGCACGCAGGCCGCGGGGGCGGTGGTCGTCGAAGCCGAGGTACTGCCAGTCCCGGAAGACGTCGACCAACGCGGGACCATAGCCCAGCTGGACAGCGGTCCGGTCGGCCCGGTACTCGGCTTGACGGTTCATCACCGGGGCCAGAATCCAGGCCAGGGCCAGGAGCACGACGGCGGGCCAGGCCGGCTCCCACGCCCAGGAGATGCCGCGTCCGAGGCTGATCAACACGAACAGATACACGCTGCCGATGAAGAGGTACCCGACGAGGGCAACCAGCATGTTGAGGTAGGAAATGAACCGCAGAATGGCCAGTGCGATGCGCAGCACCAGCCGGGCCAGGCGCCGGATCCAGTACAGGGGCCGGCTGAACCACCAGGCCAACAGGCTTGGGTAGGTGTGCCCGTTCAGGTGGTGACCGAGCTCATGGGCGAGGACCGCGCCCAGATGATCCCCGCTGTATCGCAACGCGCCCCGGGTGACCGAGACGATGCTTCCGCCCGCGGCGCTGGCGTTCAGATCGTCCGTGTCCTGGATCCAAAGCCGGAACTTTGCCCTGTCACCGATTCCGGCCCGCCTCGGGACCTCATGCCAGGAGTACTCCATGTGGCGCAGCTCGGCGAGGACCGGCGACCTGAACAAGAAGAAGGACTGGGCGAGAAAGGACTGCAGGAACGGCGCGAACCACACGAACCCGAGGAGGAACCACAGCGCAGCGGCCCCGAACGGCGCCCACTGCGTCCACGCCGGCGTGTTGGGGACATATCCCAGGACCAGGGAGATCACCAGGACGACGATTCCCAGACCCGCCAGCAGGGAGGGCACCATGGCCACCAGCTGCACCAGTACCGTCCAGTCGACGCCGCGGCGCCGGCGCTTCGCCGCCGCCGATGTTTCGGAGCTGTTCTTCATGTTCATCCGGGCCCCCAATAAGCCGCTTGGTTTCGTAATCCCGTCGTGACCGGCACCCTAGTACCCGGTACCGACATTGCTTCTTCCGTGGTCAGCCACCGAGGTGGTGTTCATGATGGATTCCTTTACTCTTCCTGTCCGAGGGTGTTGAGGAATCCGTCGAATCCGTTGTCGGTGGAGGGTGTCTGCTGGGGGCGGGGGTCTTTGTGGCCGTTGATGCAGTTCACCATCCCCCATTGCCTTTTGGTGATCCGGTCG
>NZ_JARVRG010000010.1:0-112786 GCF_030209795.1 Arthrobacter sp. efr-133-R2A-63
AGCCGCGGGTCATTTGGTCCGCGGCGGCCCAGAACGCGTCGCCGGTGCGTTGGAAGCCGAACATGGAGTAGAACACGTAGATCGGCACGAGGGGTTCGCCGTGGGTGGCGTAGGCGGTGCCCGCGGCGGTGAAGGCCGCGACCGCGCCGGCTTCGTTGATGCCGGGGTGGATGAGCTGGCCCATGGGGGATTCCTTGTAGGCCAGGACGAGGTCCCGGTCCACGGAGAGGTAGTTCTGGCCCTTGGGGTTGTAGATCTTCGCGGTCGGGAAGAACGCGTCCATGCCGAAGGTCCGCGACTCGTCCGGGACGACCGGGACGAAGCGTTTGCCGAAGTTCTTGTCCCGCATGAGGTCCTTCAGGAGCCTCACGAAAGCCATGGTCGTGGCGGCCTGCTGCTTGCCGGAGCCGCGCTTGGCGACCTCGTAGGACTTGGCCTCGGGCAGGGTCACCGGGGTATGGGCGGAGCGGCGTTCGGGCACGGGCCCGCCCAGCGCTGCGCGGCGGTCCATCATGTACTGGATTTCCGGGGCGTCCATGCCGGGGTGGTAGTACGGCGGACGGTACAGATCGGTGTCGAGCTGCTCGTCGGTGATGGGGATGCGCAGGTGGTCACGGAAGGCCTTGAGGTCTTCCATGGTGAGTTTCTTCATTTGGTGGGTCGCGTTGCGGCCCTCGAAGTGGGGTCCGAGTCCGTAGCCCTTGACGGTCTTGGCCAGGATCACGGTGGGTTTGCCCTTGAACTCGACCGCGGCCTTGTACGCGGCGTAGACCTTGCGGTAGTCGTGGCCGCCGCGTTTGAGGTTCCAGATCTGGTTGTCGTCCAGGTCCGCGACCATGTCCTTGGTCGCCGGGGTTTTCCCGAAGAAGTGTTCCCGGACGAACCCGCCGGATTCGGCCTTGTAGGTCTGGTAGTCCCCGTCGACGGTTTCGTTCATGATCTTCACCAGGGACCCGTCGGTGTCTTTGGCCAGGAGGTCGTCCCATTCCCGGCCCCAGACGACCTTGATGACGTTCCAGCCCGCCCCGCGGAAGAACGCCTCCAGTTCCTGCATGATCTTCCCGTTGCCCCTCACCGGCCCGTCCAGGCGCTGGAGGTTGCAGTTGATCACGAAGTTCAGGTTGTCCAGGTTCTCGTTCGCGGCGAGCTGGAGCAGGCCGCGGGACTCAGGCTCGTCCATTTCCCCGTCGCCCAGGAACGCCCAGACCTGCTGATCGGAGGTGTCCTTGAGGCCGCGGTCGTGCAGGTAGCGGTTGGACTGGGCCTGGTAGATCGCGTTCATCGGGCCGATGCCCATCGACACGGTGGGGAATTCCCAGAACGAGGGCATCAGGCGCGGGTGCGGGTAGGAGGAGAGCGCGTGGCCCTGCTTGGACTTTTCCTGCCGGAACCCGTCCAGGTCCTCCTCCGAGAGCCGGCCTTCCATGAACGCCCTGGCGTACATGCCCGGGGACGCGTGTCCCTGGAAGAAGACCTGGTCCCCGCCGGAGGGGTGGTCCTTGCCACGGAAGAAGTGGTTGAAGCCGACCTCGTACAAGGTCGCGGCCCCGGCATAGGTGGAGATGTGCCCGCCCACCCCGATGTCGGCCCGCTGCGCCCGGTGCACCATCACGGCCGCGTTCCAGCGCATGTACGCCCGGTACCGGCGCTCGAACTCCTCGTTGCCCGGGAATTCCGCTTCCTGGTCCGCCGGGATCGTGTTCACGTAATCGGTGGTGGTCACCATCGGCACCCCCACCGACTGGGACCCCGCTCGCTGAAGCAGGCTGCGCATGATGAACTGCGCCCGCTCCGTGCCCTGCTCCCTGATCAACGCATCCAAAGACTCAACCCACTCGGCAGTCTCTTCCGGATCACGATCAGGCAGCTGGGAAGTCAACCCGCTAAGGATGTGTGAGGTCTCTTCTCCTGCAGCCACGTCCAACCTCTCTTTTGGCGCATTCATCGTCGCCTCAGGTCCGGCAGGGTAACTGCCCGTCATGAACGCGGCGTGTGCGACATATCGGTTACAACAGCCCGGTCATGTGCGCCGGGCAGGTTCTCTTGAGCTTGAGCTGCGCTATTCGCGGCGGGCGGTTGCCCTGCAGCCAAAGTCTTCAATGGCCACTGTAGCTTTGTACGAGCCGCGATGCGTAGCCGCGCGGTCGTGAAGGCGTTGTATGTCACACTCAAGCTGTTACATCGTAGGCAGTTGTAGCTGCAGCCATGGCTACAGCGCCGATCGTCGCCATGGCTTTAGCTGTGGCCGGGGCGCGGATTATGGTGGAACGCGGGACAATGGCTTGAAGCACACGCCCAAAGGGTGTTGGCTTGTAGTAATCGAAATCACTTCAAGAGGAGGAAACGTGAGCGAGGCCGACGCCGCCACATCGGTAAATGTGGCGGAAAGATTGGGTTTCAAAGATGGGGATCTAATTCAGGAACTCGGTTACGACGATGATGTCGATTTCGATTTGCGTGAAGACATTGAGGAACTCACAGGTTCCGAGCTGCTTGACGAAGACGATCACGAGGTAGTGGATGCGGTCATTTTCTGGTGGCGCGATGGTGATGGAGACCTTGTCGACGCACTGGTGGATTCACTGACCACCCTGGGTGAAGGTGGCGTGGTCTGGGTACTGACTCCCAAATCGGGCCGTGACAACTACGTCTCACCCTCGGATATCCAGGACGCGGCTCCCACTGCCGGCTTGCATTGCACCACCTCCGCAGGCGTCTCCAAGGACTGGAGCGCCACGCGGCTTGTAGCACGCAAGAAGAACAAGTGACCCACTCCAGGTTGAGCCCTCCCGGACTGCATCCGGGAGTTCCCGTTGTGGGTCAGGAGGCCCCGGATTTTGAGCTCGTGAACCAGTTTGGGGAGCCGGTTCGCTTGTCTGCTCTCCGCGGCCGCAACGTGGTGGTGGTCTTCTATCCGTTCGCTTTCTCCGGAATCTGCACCGGGGAGCTGTGTGAGATCCGTGACAATCTGGGTATTTTCGAACACGCCAACGCCACTGTCCTTGGAGTTTCGGTGGACAGCAAGTTCGCCTTGCGGGCGTACGCGGACAAGGAACGCTACGAGTTCGATCTCCTGGCGGACTTCTGGCCGCACGGACAAGTTGCCGAGAAGTATGGCGTGTTTGACGCCGCTACCGGAATGTCGTTGCGGGGCACATTCATCATTGATGCCGCGGGCATCGTCCGCTACGTTGTCGTCAATCCGCGCGGCCAGGCACGCGACTTAGCGGAATACCGCGAGGCATTGTCCGCGCTCGGCCAGGCCTAGCGTCGATGAGCGCCCCACGGCCCGGCGTCGGAATGACTGGCTTCGCCATACTTGCGCCGGCCCCCGCGGCTGAGTTGGATCCAGGCGAGATGGAGCTTCTCGGCCAGGCCGCCGGGATTCTCGGGGGCAAGCGGCTTGCTGTTTTGACGGGAGCCGGCCTGAGCACGGACTCCGGCATACCTGACTATCGCGGCCCAGGAGCGGCACCGCGGAATCCGATGACCTTCCAGGAGTTCATCGGAAGCCCTGTGAACCGGCGCCGTTACTGGGCGAGGAATCACCTTGGATGGTCCCACCTCCGGCACGCGGACCCGAACGCCGGGCATGCCGCCGTCGCGCTCCTTGAGCGGCGCAGGCTGCTTACGGGACTCATCACGCAGAATGTGGACCGTCTGCATGAGGATGCCGGCAGCATCAATGTGGTGGACCTGCATGGCCGCTACGATCGTGTGATCTGCCTCGACGAGGGGCACGTCTTCACCCGGCGGCTCGTGGCATCCATTCTTGAGGAAATCAATCCGGGCTTCCTCGAAGCCGCCCAGGCTTCCGGCGTCGTGGAAATGGCACCGGACGCCGATGCCTCGGTGGAGGATCCCGAACTCATTCGATCGTTCGTCGTCGCTGTCTGTCCCGTATGCGGTGGAACGCTCAAGCCCGACTTCGTCTACTTCGGTGAAAATGTGCCCAAAGATCGGGTGCAACGCGCCTATTCCATGGTGGACGAAGCCGGGGCGCTGCTGGTGGCGGGTTCTTCGTTGACCGTCATGAGCGGGCTGAGGTTCGTGCGGCACGCAGCCAAACTCGGCAAGCCGGTAGTGATCATCAATCGGGGTCCGACCCGCGGCGACGGTTTCGCGGATCTCAAAGTGGAAGCAGGAGTCAGCGGCGCGCTGGCCTGGCTTGCCGCTGAGCTTCCCGATCTGCTCCCGTCCAAGCGAGCCGATTAGTGTTCCGGGCGATTGATCCGGTAGAGTACATGTTCGTTGGTTGAAGCGCCGAGGGTGCCGAAATCAGTGTTTTGGGTCTTTAGCTCAGCTGGTAGAGCGCCACGTTTACACCGTGGATGTCATCGGTTCGATCCCGGTAGGACCCACCAAGAAGAAGAGCCCCTGAACTGCGGAAACGCAGCGCAGGGGCTCTTTTCATTTGTTCCAGAGCCTTAGGGCCCCAATGGTTGTGGCCAGTCGTCTGCCGGTTCAGAATGGCAGCATGACAGCGTCCGGAGATGCATCGCGCGACAAGAGGCTGGCGAAAATCGGTACGGCGGTGTTTGCCGTCGCCCCGGCTACCGCCGCCGGTCTGTTGCCATGGATGGTGACCCGTTGGAGAGTGCAACAGCCCGTACCCGGCGGATTGCCGGCCCAGTGCGCAGGCGTTCTGTTGATCGGCGCCGGCGCGGCCGTGATCACCAATTCGTTTGCGCGATTCGCCCTTGAAGGAATAGGCACGCCGGCACCCTTTGCGCCGCCGAAGAACCTTGTGGTCACCGGTTTCTATAGGTTCGTGCGGAACCCCATCTACGTGGGCATCGGCGCCGCGATCACCGGACAGGGCCTCTTGCTGGGACAGCCAAGGCTGTTCGGGCTGGCGGCGCTAGGCGCAGTTCCCGTGGTGGCTTTCGTTAGGCTGTATGAGGAACCGACGCTTGCCCGCAAGTTCGGCGCCGAGTATGAGGACTACCGGGCCAACGTTCCGCGTTGGCTGCCACGGCTCACTCCTTGGCGGCAGCAGGACTAGCTTTGCGCCTGATCCCCTGCGGGGAATTGGAAAAGCTCTCCACCGCGACTATTGGGGGATGCCGCGGTGGAGAGCTCATAGATGAATATACAGAGAATTTCTGGATATGGAAAGGAAGCCATTCTCCGCCCGGCGAGTCTCATCCCGGCACCAAGCCACTATGATGGTGGTTGTTCAGTGGATTGAACAAGCGTGATTGCCGCGGATCGGAGTTCCGCTGCCCCAGGGTAGCGTTTCTGCTTGGCACGCGCCCACTCTGCGCCAGGCGCACGATTGCGAAGGAGAATCATGGCCGATTCCCGCACCCCCCGTTCCGCCGAAGGATTGGGGAGCTCCTCGCCGGCGCCTGCCGTGACCCGCGCTGCCGCGGTCCTGGATGCCTTGGCGGAGGCGCCTTCGGGCAGGCTGACCCTCAGCGATCTTTCAAGGGAGCTGGGGATTCCGAAATCTTCCACGTCAAACCTGTTGATGGCCCTTGAGGAAGCCCGGTTGATAACCCGCGAAGGTGCCGAGTTTTCGCTCGGCCGGAAGCTGGTTGAACTTGGTGCCGCCTACCTGAGCCGGCTCGACGAAGTCCAGGAGTTTTACAAGTTCTGCGAACAGGCGCCAACACTCTCCGGCGAAACAGTGCGGATTGCGATGATCGACGGCGATCACATCATCTACTTGGCGCGCTACGAAGGGCACCCGGCCGTCCGGCTCACGTCGAACATCGGCGACAAAATGCCGCTTTCCCTGAGCGCCGTCGGCAAGGTCCTCCTGGCCCAGCTTCACGATCATGACATCGAAGCAATGTTCCCGGACGACGTGGAACTCCCTGTCATGACCCCGAAGTCCCTCCGGAGCGCCGTTGAGCTCAAGGCCCAAGTGGCTGCGATCCGCAAGCAGGGCTACGCCTTGGAGGACGAGGAATCCACTCTCGGCGTGGTTTGCCTTGCCGTGCCCGTCCCGACCCACGGGGCACACGGCCCCAGCCTTGGTCTCTCGGTGACGGCCCTGAAAGCCACCTTTTCCGAGGAGCAGGCTGCCCTGATGGTCAAGGAACTCAAGGAGCTCGCCCACTCGCTGGGCAACCCGATGGGCTAACCGATCTGGCCGCCCGGCCAAGGTCATAATTAAATCTGATTACACCACTTGAAACTTGTACAACGTACTGTACTCTGTTCAATATAGTGATTCACGCCATGGCGGCTGACACTATCTCGCCAGGCCAACGGGGGTCTGGAGTGTTCTTGAGGGAGTGCTTGTGACAACTCGTACTAAGACAAAGCTTGCTGACACGGACGGCGCGGTAGTTGAGCCGGAACAGCTGCGAAGGGCAACACTTGCCAGCTCCGTAGGATCCGCTCTGGAGTACTACGACTTCTACATTTACGGTCTGGCTTCGGCCCTGATCTTCGGGCCCCTGTTCTTCAAGCCCTTGGGAGACAGCGGCGCGTTGATCGCGTCGTTCGCCACCTACGGCGTCGGATTCGCGGCGCGCCCCTTCGGTGGCGTCCTCTTCGGATTCATCGGAGACCGCTTCGGCCGCAAGATGGTCCTCCTGATGACCATCGGCATGATGGGCCTCGCAAGCTTCGCAATCGGCTTGCTCCCGACGTTCGATCAAGCGGGCATGCTTGGCGCCGTCCTGCTCGTGGCGCTTCGTATCGTCCAGGGCCTCGGCGCCGGAGCCGAGCAGGCGGGCGCAACAACCCTGATCTCCGAAGTGGCTCCGCCCAAGCGCCGTGGTTATTTCGCTTCGCTGCCCTTCGTCGGCATCCAGCTCGGAACCCTCCTTGGTGCCGGTACCTTCGCGCTGATTGGCATGGCCAACAAAAGCGTGCTTGAAGGCTGGCTGTGGCGTGTTCCGTTCCTTGCCAGCTTCGTCCTGATCGTCGTGGCTCTCTTCATCCGTCTGAGGCTGAAGGAGACCCCTGTGTTCCAGGAGCTGGAGAAGCACAAGAATGTGGTGAAGAACCCCGTTGGCGAACTTCTGAGGCACTCCAAGAAGAACGTGTTGATCGGCATCGGCCTCCGCATGGGCGAAAACGGCAACTCGTCCATCTACGGAACGCTTCTCATCTCCTTCATTTCCGTCAAGGAAGGCGTCTTTCCGGGCGACAAGTTCATTGGCCCGGTCGGCCTGCTGATCGCAGCAGGATTCGCCGCCGTCATGGTGGTGACGTTCGGCGCCTTGTCGGACCGGATTGGGCGAGTGAAGGTGTACCGCTACGGAGCCCTGTTCCAGGCTGTCTTCGCTATTCCTGCTTTCTACCTCGTGACTCTTGGCAACGTCACCCTTGTGTGGGCCGTCATGGTGGTTGGTATCGCCCTCGGTGTGCAGTCCATGCTTGGCCCACAGTGCCCGCTGCTGCCGGAATTGTTCGGTTCGCAGTATCGCTTCACCGGCGTGGCTTTGAGCCGTGAACTGTCTGCCGTTCTGGCCGGCGGCTTGGTTCCCGTCTTCGGTGCCATCCTGCTTGCCGCGACGGGCAACTCCTGGGTGGTTCTGGCGGTCTACTCGCTGGTGCTGGCCCTGATTTCATACGTCACCACGTTCTTCACCCCGGAAACTGCCGGCCGTGACCTCCTTTCCCTGGAGGACGCGAAGTAAGGATCCCCGTACCTGACGTACGCAGCGGCGGTCCCCTCCGAAGTTCGGAAGGGGCCGCCGCTTTTTCGTGCCCCGCCCCGCCAGCAAACCCACGCCGGCCGGCGAGCCCGCCACACACGGCAAAGCGGCCCCTCCGGAATACCGGAGGGGCCGCTTGGATGGAGCTGGGAAAGTCGGCGGTTTAGTAGAAGTGCACCGTGTCCACAAGGTGGGGGAGCTCCCCGCCGTCGAGGAACGTGCGCAAGTTGCTGGCGAAGCGCTCAGCGATGAGCCGGTTTTCCGCAGCGCTGAGCGCCGACGTGTGCGGGGAGACCATGACCTTCGGGTGGTTCCACAGCGGGCTGTCCTGGGGGAGCGGCTCGACGGCGAAGACGTCCAGGCAGGCGTAGGACACCTGGCCGTTGTCCAGGGCTTCGAGGAGCGCCTCTTCGTCAACCACGGTTCCACGCCCAACGTTGACGAAAACCGTGCCGGGCTTCATCGCCGAGAAGACGTCGTGGTTGAAGAGTTTCTCCGTGTAGGGCGTGCCGGGGAGCGTGTTGACGACGGCGTCGGCGCTGGCCAGGAGGCCCGGCAGGCCATCGTTGTCCGCGACCTCGTCGATTCCTTCGATCGCTTCGATGTTCCGCTTGGTTCCGCTCACCTTCATTCCAAGGGCGCGGGCGATGCGGGCGGTCTCGAGGCCGATTTCGCCGAGGCCCGTGATGACCAGCTTGGAGCCGTTCACAAGTTTGGTGGGGGTGCGCAGCTCGGGCCAGACCTTCGCAGCCTGGTCCTGGGCAAGTTCCCCGCTGCGCTTGAACCCGTTGAGGATGCCCAGGGCCGCGAATTCAGCCAGCGGAAGCGCATGCACGCCTGCGGACGTGGTGACCTTGAACTTCTGCAGGGTCTCGCTGTCGAGGCCGGAAGCCTTCACGGCGCCACCGGCACCTGCGGCCATGGCGTGGATCCACTGCAGGTGCGGGTTGCTTTGCGCGATGCGTGCCAGGCCGGCCGGATTCTCGTTGGGGAAGCCGTAGAGGATCTGGGCCTTGTTCAACATCGACCAGTAGCGTTCCTCTTGTTCGGGAGTCCGCTTGAAGTCCGGATCGCCTGAATGGTCGGCCGGGAAGCGTTCCGGAGGAAGCAGTTCGGGTTCGTAGAGCACCGTAATGCCCGGATCTACGGCGCGGATTCGCTCCACATGCTCAGCTTCGAGCGGGACAGCGATCGCGATGGTGAGTTCATCAGTCGTCATGGTGTTCATCATACTGAATTGAGGCTAGGATATTGAACAGTTTTTGAAAGATGAACCACAAAGAAGTGAGGTGTACGCCAAAGATGACCGCCAAGACCGCAGGTTTTGTGGGGCTAGGGCTCATGGGTTTCCCCATGGCCGCCAATCTGCTCGGCAACGGCTGGGAGGTCACTGCGTGGAACCGCTCCTCCGAAGCGCTCGCCGAATTGGAGAAGCTCGGCGGAACGCGTTCGGAGTCGGTTGCCGGGCTCCGTGACCAACCCGTCATTATTTTCATGCTCCCGGATCTCTCCTACATCCAGGATGCCGCCGCGCCGCTCCTCGACTCCTGGCGCTCGGACGCACCGCTTCCCGGAACCACGATCGTCATCATGAGCAGCGTGTCCCCGACCGCCGTGCAGGAATTCGGCCGGACGGTCCGTAGCGCAAGTGCCGGGAACGCCGTCGTCGTCGATGCCCCGGTCAGCGGGGGCACCAAAGGCGCGCAGGACGGCACGCTCGCCATCATGGTCGGAGCCACCGAAGAAGACTTCCAGCGATCGCTGCCCCTCCTCCAATCCATGGGAACCACTGTCCGCCGGATGGGCAAGCTGGGCGCCGGTTCGCTCGCGAAGGCCTGTAACCAATTGATCGTCGGGACCACGACGGCGGCGCTCGCGGAAGCCGCTGAACTCGCCGAGCGCTCGGGCATGGCTGCTTCTGCCCTCTTCGAGGTCCTGGCCGGCGGACTCGCCGGAAGCCGGGTCCTCGAGTTTGTCGGCCCGCGCCTCGCAGCCAAGGATTACGCGCCCACAGGTCCCGCGAAGTTCATGCACAAGGACCTCATGTTCGTCCTCCAAAGTGCTGAAGCGGCCGGCGCCGCCGTCCCGATGGCGACAGCCGGCGTCGAACTCTACCGCGAACTGATCGATCAGGGACTTGGCGACCAGGACCTCGCAGTTGTCCGCCAGGCCATCGCCAACCTCAGCGACTCCTCCCTAAGCCCTTCGAACTAAGTAAGGAAACAACCATGAGTGGACTCTTCGATCTCACCGGGCGCGTTGCGCTCGTTACAGGATCCAGCCGCGGCATCGGCAACGCGCTGGCCCGCGGATTGGCCGACGCCGGTGCCACCGTTGTCCTCAACGGCATCAACACGGAACGGCTCAAGGACGCGGAAGCCGCGATGGCGGCGGACTTCGGGCCCGGGCGCATCCATAGCTGTGCGTTCGACGTCACGAGCGACACCGAAGCGGCCCGGGGTATCGCCTGGGTCGAGGAGAACGTCGGCCCGCTCGATATCCTCGTCAACAATGCGGGAATCCAGCACCGCGTGCCGATGCTGGACCTGGATGTGAAGGACTGGGAGCGGGTCATCACCACCGACCTGACCAGCGCCTTCCTCGTAGGACGCGAAGCCGCCCGCCACATGATCCCGCGGGGCCGCGGCAAGATCATCAACATCTGCTCGGTGCAGACCGACCTGGCACGCCCCACGATCGCCCCCTATGTCGCTGCCAAGGGCGGCCTGCGCAACCTGACACGCGCCATGACGGCCGAGTGGGCGGCCTCCGGCCTTCAGATCAACGGCATCGCACCGGGCTACATCCACACCGAGATGACCCAGAACCTCGTGGACGATCCCGACTTCAACTCCTGGATCCTTGGCCGGACGCCGGCCCACCGATGGGGCACCGTGGCGGATCTCGCCGGTCCGGCGGTATGGCTTGCCTCGGAGGCATCGAACTTCGTCAACGGCCAGACGATCTTTGTCGACGGCGGAATGACGGTGGTCGTCTAATGAGCGATTTCCAGCTTCCCCAGTCTTCACCCGCGGTGGTGGCCCACGCCGCCGGCGACCTTCGCATCGAGGACATAGCCCTCGTTGTTCCCACCCCTGACCAGGCCGTCGTCGAGATCGCCTACGGCGGCATCTGCGGCTCGGACCTGCACTACTGGCTCCACGGCGCCGCGGGGGAGTCAATCCTCAAGGCCCCGATGGTCCTGGGCCACGAAATCGTCGGCACAGTCGTCCAGCAGGCCGCCGATGGCAGCGGACCGGCGGCCGGAACCGCCGTCGCGGTGCACCCGGCGACTCCGGCCCCGGGTGCCGCCAAGTACCCGGAAGACCGGCCGAACCTCTCCCCGGGCTGCACCTACCTCGGAAGTGCCGCACGGTACCCGCACACGGACGGAGCCTTCAGCCGCTACGCCACCTTGCCCTCCCGCATGCTCCGGGCGCTTCCGGCCACGCTGGACTTGCGCACGGCGGCGCTTGTGGAGCCGGCCAGCGTTGCCTGGCATGCCGTCGCCCGCGCAGGGGACGTGGCCGGCAAGACAGCCTTGGTGATCGGAAGTGGTCCGATCGGCGCGCTGGCAGTTGCCGTCCTCAAGCGCGCGGGTGCAACCCGGATCGTGGCCGTCGACATGCATGACAAGCCTCTTGAGATCGCGCGTGCGGTGGGCGCGGACGAGGTCCTCAAGGGCGACGATGCGGAAGCCATCGCCGCAGTGGAGGCCGACGTCGTCATCGAGTCCTCCGGCAGCCACTTCGGACTGGCCTCGGCCATCAAGGGTGCGGTACGCGGCGGGAAGGTGGTCATGGTCGGGTTGCTGCCCTCCGGACCGCAGCCGGTCTTCATTTCGCTGGCCATCACCCGCGAGCTCGAACTGCTCGGATCCTTCCGTTTCAACGACGAGATCGACGAGGTCATTGCGGCGCTCGCGGACGGTTCGCTCTACGTTGATCCGGTGGTCACCCACGAATTCACGCTGGACCGGGGACTGGAGGCCTTCGAAGTGGCCAGGAACTCGGCCGAATCGGGGAAAGTCCTCCTGAACTTCCAGCCTGTGGCCTAGGTTCCCGGGCGGCGCCGACGTTCAGCCGTCAGCGCCGCTCGACTGGAACGAACACCCGTGGCTGGCCTTCCCAGCCCGGTGACAGGTCCGCGATGGTCTCCCGCATGATGTTGGAGGAGGCCTCGCGGGCCTTGTCGCCGTCTCCGTCCCGGATGCCCTGGGCAACATCCAGATGCCATTGCAGGGCCGCTTCCTTCGGATGTTCGGGCATGAGCCCGTGAACGGTCCGGCCGGTGAGGGTCTCGGTGACCTGGCCGATCAGGTTCGCGAACATTTCATTGCCGGAACCGGAGAGCACCAGGGCGTGAAAGCGGATGTCGAGGTCCAGGAAGGTGGGCATGTCGCCCGCGCGGCCCGCATCACGCATGGCCACGGAAATGTCCAACAGCTCGCTGCGCAGGGACTCCGGAGCGTTTTCCGCGGCCAGTTCCGCGGCCACGGGCTCGACGGCGGAGCGGAGTTCGGCGAGGGAGCGCAACTGTGCGCCACGCCCTTCTCCGGCCAGCCGCCAGCGGATCACCAGCGGATCGAAGGGATTCCAGCGGTCCGCGGGGAGGACCCGGATGCCGACACGCTTGATGGTTTCCACCAGACCCAAAGACTGCAATACCCTGACGGCTTCCCGCACCACCGAGCGTGACACCTTGAGCTCCTCCTCAAGGTGCTCAGCCAGCATGACGTGGCCGGTGGGGAGCTTACCGCCGACGATCCGGGTACCCAGATGCTCGACAGCGCGGTAGTGGAGACTGGTTGACATAGTCGTAAGCATAGTGGCGGCGGGCACTCCGCCAGCGGAAGCCCGGGCCCGGGGAACTCCCCACAGCGCGGGCCAGCAACATAGACTCTTTTGTGACGCGGACGTTTCCAAAACGTGGGCTCAACTTTCCCAGACGTGGTCCGAATACGTATGGTTTATTCCAGCTACTGCTCTAGAAAGCGTTTCCTCGCTCCTAGCAGGACTCGATGCACAAGAATGAATTGGAGTTTTGATGTCAGCACACATCGGTGTCACCGGCCTCGCGGTGATGGGCGCCAATCTGGCCCGCAACCTGGCCCGCAACGGCTTCACCGTTGCCCTGCACAACCGCTCCGTCGAAAAGACCGACGCCCTGCTGGCCAAGCACGGCACGGACGGCAACTTCATCCGCACGGAAACCCTCCAGGAACTCGTGGACTCCCTCGAGAAGCCCCGGCGTGTCCTGATCATGGTGAAGGCCGGCAAGCCGGTTGACGCCGTCATCGACCAGCTCGTTCCCTTGCTGGAACCCGGTGACATCGTGATCGACGCCGGCAACTCGCACTACGAGGACACCCGCCGCCGCGAATCCGCGCTGGCCGAGAAGGACCTGCACTTCGTGGGCGTCGGCGTATCCGGGGGCGAAGAGGGCGCCCTCAACGGCCCCTCCATCATGCCCGGCGGTTCCAAGGAGTCCTACGACGCCCTGGGCCCGCTGCTCGAAAAGATCTCCGCCAAGGTTGACGGCAAGCCGTGCTGCGCCTGGATAGGCACCGACGGCGCCGGCCACTTCGTCAAGATGGTCCACAACGGCATCGAATACGCCGACATGCAGGTCATCGGCGAAGCCTTCGATCTCCTCCGCTCCGGCGCCGGCATCGAGCCGGCCGAGCAGTCCAGGATCTTCACCGAATGGAACAAGGGCGAACTCGCTTCCTTCCTGATCGAAATCTCCGCAGAGGTCCTGGGCCACGTCGACGCCAAGACGGGCAAGCCGTTCGTCGACGTCGTCGTGGACGCTGCCGGCCAGAAGGGCACCGGCCGCTGGACGGTCATCTCCGCCCTCGAACTCGGTTCCCCGGTTTCGGGTATCGCAGAGTCCGTCTTCGCACGAGCGCTGTCTTCCCAGGCGGAGCAGCGCAAGCTCGGCCAGGAGCTGCTCGCCGGCGAGGAAATCGCCGTCGAAATCCCGGAGAACTTCGTCGAGGACGTCCGCCAGGCGCTCTACGCCTCCAAGCTGGTTTCCTACGCCCAGGGCCTGGACATGCTGACCTCGGCCGCGAAGGAATACGGCTGGGACCTCAAGCTCGACGAAATCGCTTCGCTGTGGCGCGGCGGCTGCATCATCCGCGCTGAGCTGCTCAAGGAAATCACCAACGCCTACGCAGCCGAGGAGAAGCCCGCCAACCTGCTGTTCGCCCCGGCCTTCACCAAGGCGATCGCCGGCGCGCTTCCGGCATGGCGCCGCGTGGTGGCCACGGCCGTCCAGCTGGGCATCCCGGTTCCCGTGTTCTCCTCCTCGCTGGCCTACTACGACGGGCTTCGCCGCAAGCGCCTCGCCGCAGCGGTCATCCAGGGACAGCGCGACCTGTTCGGTGCGCACACCTACGGCCGCGTTGACGGCGAAGGCACCTTCCATACCCTGTGGGGCGAAGACAAGTCCGAGGTCTCGGCAGTCGACACCCACTAAGGACCCTGCTGCCCCACAGATTGGGGCAGGCCCCGCTCGGTTCACGGCTAAGGCCGGCACTTCCCCGATACTGTGGAGGCGCCGGCCTTTGCCGTAGCCAGGTCCGGAAAGAAAACGCCACACGCAACACGAGGAGCAGTCCATGCCGCAACGCGTCGCATTTGTCACCGGTGCATCAACCGGGATCGGTTTCGAAGCCGCTATCAAGCTCAGCAAAGCAGGAATGGTCGTGTACGCGGGGGCGCGGCGGGTCGAAAAAATGGAGCCGCTGAAGGCCCACGGAATCAAGGTGTTGTCCCTCGACGTCACTGAGGAAGGCTCGATGAAGGCCGCCGTGGACCTCGTCATGGCCGAGCAGGGACGGATCGACGTGCTGGTCAACAACGCCGGATACGGGTCCTACGGTTCCTTGGAAGAGGTGCCGCTGGACGAAGGCCGGCGCCAGTTCGAAGTCAACGTCTTCGGTCTCGCCCGGATGTCGCAGCTGGTGATCCCCGCGATGCGGGCTGCGGGGTCCGGCAGGATCATCAATGTCTCCTCGATCGGCGGCAAAATGTACGAACCCCTCGGCGCCTGGTACCACGGAACGAAGTTCGCCGTCGAGGGCATGAGCGACTCCCTGCGCCTGGAACTGAAACCCCATGGCATTGATGTGGCAATCATCGAGCCTGCCGGCACGGACACGGAATGGGGAACCATCGCGGGGGAGAGCCTGCTGACGGTTTCGGGACATGGACCATATCGCGAGCAGGCCCGGATCGTGGCGGCCGCTTTGGCATCGACATCGGGAACCGCGCTGTCAACGCCCCCGCGTGTGGTGGCGGGCGCTATCCTTCACGCGGCAACGTCGCGCCGGCCCAGGACCCGATACCCGGTGGGCAGGGGAGCCTGGACCATCCTGGCCCTGCGCCGGGTGCTTCCCGACCGGGCCTTCGACAACGTTTTCTGGAACGCCTACAAGCGCTTTTCCGGCTAGATCCGGTACTCGATGTAGTACTCGGCGGGATCGACGGCGGGTTTGGTTTCGCTCTTGGCATCACGGTGCCGCCATGTTGCGGGAACGCCGGTGATGATCGACTCAGGCGGTGCGTCCTTGACCACGACGGCGTTGGCGCCAACGGCGCTGTCGGCGCCGATGGTGATGGGCCCGAGGACCTTCGCCCCGGCCCCGATCGTGACGCGGTCTCCGATGGTGGGGTGGCGCTTGACCTTGGCCAAGGAACGTCCACCCAGCGTCACACCGTGGTAGATCATGACGTCTTCGCCGATCTCGGCGGTCTCGCCGATGACCACCCCCATGCCGTGGTCAATGAAGAACCTGCGGCCGATGGTCGCGCCGGGGTGGATCTCGATGCCGGTCAGGAACCGGGCAAGCTGGGAAATAAGCCGTGCCGGGAACCGCAGCTCGGGGTTTTGCCACAATTTGTGCGTCAGGCGGTGGGCCCAGATGGCATGCAGGCCGGAGTAGGCAAAAAAGTTCTCAAAGGAACCTCGGGCCGCCGGGTCATGTGACCGGGCGGCCTCGAGGTCCTCCATAAGTCTTGCGAAGAAGCTCACAAAGACCTTTCTACAGGAAATGAAAGAAAGCGGTTGCGCGGGGTCCGCAATCAGCCGCGAATGTCGTCAAAAAGCACCGTGGAGATGTAACGTTCGCCGAAGTCGGGAACGATTGCCACGATGAGCTTGTCCTTGTTCTCCGGACGCTTCGCGAGCTCGAGCGCGCCCCACACGGCCGCACCGGCCGAGATGCCGCCCAGGATGCCTTCCTTGGTGCCGAGGGCACGCGCGGTGGCCACGGAGTCCTCGAGGGTTGCGTCGAGGACCTCATCGTAGACGTTGGTGTCCAGGATTTCCGGAATGAAGTTTGCGCCGAGGCCCTGGATCTTGTGCGGGCCGGCGGCGCCGCCGTTCAGAATGGGAGAGTCCTTGGGCTCAACGGCCACGATCTGGATTTCGGGCTTGCGCTCCTTCAGGACCTGCCCGACGCCGGTGATGGTGCCGCCCGTGCCGACGCCGCCGACGAAGATGTCCACTCCGCCTTCGGTGTCTGCCCAGATTTCCTCGGCCGTGGTGGCGCGGTGGATTGCCGGGTTTGCCTCGTTGGCGAACTGCTGGGCCCAGATGGAGTTCTCGGTGTTGGCGACGATCTCCTGTGCCTTCTCGACCGCGCCGCGCATGCCTTCGGAGCCCGGGGTCAGGACAATCTCGGCACCGTAGGCGCGCAGCATGACGCGGCGCTCGGTGGACATGGTTTCCGGCATGGTCAGGATGACTTTGTAACCGCGCGCCGCGCCGACCAGGGCCAGCGCGATGCCGGTGTTGCCCGACGTTCCTTCGACGATGGTGCCGCCCGGCTTCAGCGCACCGGATTTCTCGGCGGCGTCGACGATGGCGACGCCGATGCGGTCCTTGACGCTGTTGGCGGGGTTGTAGAACTCCAGCTTCACGGCAACCGTGGCGTCCAAGCCTTCGGTGAGCCTGTTCAAGCGGACCAGGGGGGTTCCGCCGATCAGCTGGGTGACGTCGTCGTAGATCCGTGCCATGTAATCATGCCTATTCTCTGAATTCGCTGAAATAGCTACTGCTGAGGTCAGCCTAACGAGCGGTGCTACACGCTGCTACGCGCGGAGCCACGAAGAGTAATATTTCCGGGCCTTGGCGAGCTTGGGGTTGATGATGACCTGGCAATAGCCCTGCTCGGGGAACTTGGCGTAATAGTCCTGGTGGATCGACTCGGCTTCGTAGAACTCCGGCAGCCTGCTCACCTCGGTCACAATCGGCTTGGACCACAGTTCCTGGTTCCGGAGGATGGCCTCTTCGAAGAGGATCTTTTCTTCCGTGGTGGTGTAGAACATCGAGGAACGGTACTGGGTTCCGACGTCGTATCCCTGGCGGTTGAGTGTGGTGGGATCGTGCAGGGCGAAGAACATGTCCAGGATGATATCCGCCGGGATGATGTCCTCGTCGAAAGTCACGGCGACGACCTCCGCGTGGCCTGTCATCCCGGAGCAGACATCGTAATAGTCAGGGTTGCGGATGTGCCCGCCCGTGTAGCCGGAAACCACGGAACTGACGCCCTTGGTCTTCTGATAGACGGCGTCGAGGCACCAGAAGCAGCCTCCGCCAAGTACAAAAGTTTTCATGATCTCTTCAATGGCCGGGAGTCCTGGATGATTCCCGCACAACCTTACGGGACTGTGACGGCAGTGACCCGGCCGGTGGCAACAATCTCAAGCCGTCGGGTGGCCGCAAGCGCGACTTGGCCGCCGGATGCGCAAGAATGTAATGCATGGAAGCTGTGAACACCGCGGTTGCAGACACAGGATCCGGCGAAGAACCGGAGAACGGTGCGGCGGGGACGCCAGGTAGCCCAACACTCGGTCAGGTCCTCTTGGCAGTGGAGGAGCTTTGGCCGGAATCGCTTGCCGAGGAATGGGACGAGGTCGGACTGGTGGTCGGACGGCCAACCGCCACCGTCACCAAGGTCATGTTCGCTGTGGATCCGACCCTCGCCGCGATTGAAGAGGCCATCGAATGGGGAGCCGAGCTCCTCGTCGCGCACCACCCGTTGCTGCTCAAAGGCGTCACCTCCGTAGCTGCCACGAGCGCCAAGGGCCTGGCGGTCCATCGGCTTATTGAATCGGGTACCGGTCTGCTGACCGTGCACACCAACGGGGACTCCGCCGTCGGAGGCGTTTCGGATGTCCTCGCCGACGCCTTCGGACTGGACAACGTGGTTCCGCTGGCGCCTGCTGCCCATGGATTGCCGGAAGAGGGAATCGGCAGGGTCGGGGACCTGCCCGAACTCATGACGCTTGGAGATTTCGCCGCACGGGTGTTCGAGATCCTGCCCTCCGTGGCCGGAGGCGTGCGGGTCGCCGGAGACAAGGACGGGCTCGTGCGCCGCGTAGCCGTCTGCGGGGGTGCCGGCGACAGTCTCTTCGACGCCGTCCGCGCCAGCCAGGCGGACATCTACGTTACTGCGGATATGCGGCACCACCCGGCGTCCGAGGCCCGCGAAGCCGCCGTTGAGGGCAGGCCGTACCTCATTGACGTATCGCATTTCGCGAGCGAGTGGCTCTGGCTTCCCGCCGCGGCCGAAGCGCTCGGCAACGTCCTCGCGGACCAGGGCCACGACGTCGAGATCCGTGTGGCAACCACCAACAGCGATCCGTGGGACTTCATTCTGACTCCCGGCTAAGCCGGGGGAGCACGCTACGCGATAGAGTCGAGACAAGCAGGCCCAAGGCCTGGCTGGGGCTGAAGACCAACCCCGGCACGATCAAGCGGAGGTAAGCGTGGCCAAGGCAGCACCGGCGGAACAGTTGAAATTGCTCGAACTGCAGGGGTTGGATGCGAAGCTCAAATCCTTGGCGAACCACCGCCGCACGTTGGAGACGGACCCCCGCATCACCGATTTGCAGGACGCCCTCAGCGTGGCCAACGGGGCGCTCGGGGCCGCGAAACTTGCCGTCCACGACGCCGAAGCCGAGCTCCGCAGGTCAGAGGCCGACGTCGAGCAAGTGGCCGGGCGCATTGAGCGGGATGAAGCCAGGTTGAACAGCGGCACCGGGCTCTCCAAGGACCTCGTCGCGCTGCAAAGCGATATCGCGTCACTGAACAAGCGCCGGTCGGACCTCGAGGATGTCGAGCTGGAAATCCTGGAACGCTTGGACGGACTCAGGGAGCGCCAAGCCGCGCAACAGCAGATCGTCGATGACATCCAGGGCTCGTTCTCCGGGATCCGTGCCGAGCTGGACGCCGCGATCGCCGAGATTGTTGCCGAAGAGGCCGACGTGCGCGCCCAGCGGTCCGGCTTCGCCGAAGGGCTCGACGCCGGGATGGTGGCCATTTACGAAAAGACCCTCGCCAAGCGTGGCGTGGGGGCCGCCAGGCTCTTCCACGGGAAGTCCGAAGGCTCGGGGATGACCCTCAGCCCCGGCGACCTTGCCGAGGTCAAGGCTGCGGCCGAGGACGAGATCGTGTTCTGTCCCGATTCCGGCTGCATCCTGGTGCGCTCCGCCGAATGGAACTAACCGCCTGTTCCGCACCCAACTGACCGGTCCGCCCGACTGACTCGCAGTTAATGTCGTTTTCAGGCGTCAAAACGACACTTACTGCTAGCTAGTTGGGGAGGATGATGCTGAGGGTGTGCGGCTTGCGCGCCGTGCCTTCCGTCAACTCCGCCGTCCATTTTTCCGAGGCGGCCTTAAGCAACTGTCCGGGCGTTCCGGGCGCCTTGCCTCGACGGCTTAACAAGTGCCTGGCCAGTTCGCCGCGGGTGTGCTTGGCGAAGTGACTGACTACGGTGCGCTTTCCATGGGACTCGGAAAAGACGTTGACGGAGACCGTCTGCGCGGCGGGCGGGGCCCAAGCCGCGGCATAAGTGCTGGACCGGCAATCCACCAGCAGTTCGCCCTCCACGCGCGAGGCGAGGGCCTGCGTGAGCTGCGGCTTCCAGAACGACGCGAGGCGCCCGACGTCGGGCAGTGCCGTTCCCATGGACAAGCGGTAGGCGGGCACGCGGTCGCCGAAGCCGATGGCGCCCCACAGGGCGGACACTACGAGGATCGACTCGACCGCTTTGCGGCGCTGCGCCGGTGTCAGGGTCTTGTAGCCGAGCGCGTCGTAGAGAACCCCGGAATACACCTGGTGGGCCGGGGCCGCGGGTTCGTCGTGGAGCCGGGTATTGCGTTCGACGTCGTCCTTCAACGAGGCGCCCACCCCCAGGAGGGCGAGGGCGTCCTCATGCGCGCTGACCAGGCCCAGCGCGTCGAGCACTTTGGCCCGGTAGCTGTTGAGTTCGGGAAAGCTCAGGGACTCCCATTCGACGGCGGAGCCTTTCTCAGCGGGGGTCTTGCCTTCGGAGGGCGGCAGCAGGATCAGCACCAGTCGATATTAGCTGCATTAAGCGGGCCATCTGTCAGACGTGCAGCCCGGGAGTGCCGTCCGGAAATACGGAGCGCCCGACGCCGGTAGACTGGACGGCGGATGGGTTGACCAGGCGGCCGCGCGCCACGTGAGTGGCTCGAGGAACGTCCGGGCTCCACAGGGCAGGGTGGTGGGTAACGCCCACTCGGGGTAACCCGCAGGCCAGTGCCACAGAGAACAGACCGCCCGCGCCTGCTTGTGCCAGCACGGGCAGGCAGCAGGTAAGGGTGAAACGGTGGTGTAAGAGACCACCAGCTCCTTGGGTGACCAGGGAGGCTAGGTAAACCCCACCCGGAGCAAGGCCAGACAGGGCACGATCGAGGGCTGCTCGCCCGAGTGCCCGGGTAGGCCGCTGGAGGGCGTCGGCAACGGCGTTCGTAGATGGATGGTCGCCACTCCTTCGCCGGCAACGGCGCGGGAGGACAGAACCCGGCGTATCGGTCAACCCATCCCTCAGCTTTGTGTGAGTGATTTCACGCAGTCCGGCGGCCAAGGCCTCCGGTGCCAGACCTTAGAATGGACAGTGAACGTAGAAGTTCCACCGCCGGTTCTGCGTTCGCAGCCGGCGGTTTTTCTTTGCAGCGTTCGAGGTGTCCGGGCAGACCGAAGTCCCGCCGATGCCAGTGCCGCAGGATTACTCCGGGCGGCCGCCATCTACGTACGAGGACGTATGTAGCTGACCCTAGGAAGGTAGTTCTGTGAGCCAGTCATCAGATTCTTGTCTTGATACGTGGATGGGCCGCGAAGCGCTGGCCGAGGCCATGATTCCGGTGATCGGCCGGCTGTACCGTGAGAACAACGTGGTGACGAGCATCCACGGGCGCAGTTTGATCAACAAGTCGTCGATGAACATCCTGAAAGCCCACCGGTTTGCGCGGCGGATGAGCAAGGACGAACTTCGTCTCGAAGAAACCGCGCCGCTGCTGAACATCCTCGCCGAACTTGACCTCGGGGCTGCTGCGATCGACATCGCCCGCCTGAACGAGAAGTACAAGGCCGAGGCTGCGGGAACGCCCTTGGAGGACTTCCTCCGCGCCGAACTTGCCGAGGTTGTCGGGCGCCGCGGCGCGGACGACCGGACCAGCACCGACGTCGTGCTCTACGGTTTCGGCCGCATCGGCCGCCTGCTGGCCCGCCTCCTGATCGAAAAGGCCGGCGGCGGGCACGGCCTGCGGCTGCGCGCGATCGTGGTCCGCAAAGGCGCGGAGAACGACCTCGTCAAGCGTGCCAGCCTGCTGCGCCGCGACTCGGTGCATGGTTCCTTCGAAGGCACCATCCGCGTGGACGAGGCCGCGAACACGATCACGGCCAACGGTGTCCAGGTGCAGGTCATCTACTCGGACAACCCCTCCACCGTCGACTACACGGCTTATGGCATCAAGGATGCCCTGGTGGTCGATAACACGGGCCGTTGGCGCGACGCCGAGGGCCTGTCCCAGCACCTGCAGAGCAAGGGTGTGGCCCGGGTGCTGCTCACGGCTCCGGGCAAGGGCGATCTGAAGAACATCGTCCACGGCATCAACCACACCTCCATCGAGGACACGGACACGATCGTCACCGCGGCGTCCTGCACCACGAACGCCATCACGCCCGTGCTCAAAGCGCTCAACGACAAGTTCGGCGTCATCCACGGCCACGTGGAAACGGTGCACTCGTTCACGAACGACCAGAACCTGATCGACAACTTCCACAAGGGCGACCGCCGCGGCCGCTCGGCCGCCTTGAACATGGTCATCACCGAAACGGGTGCGGCCAAGGCCGTGGCGAAGGCCCTCCCGGAACTGCAGGGCAAGTTGACCGGCAACGCGATCCGCGTTCCCACCCCGGACGTGTCGATGGCCATCCTGAACCTGAACCTTGAAAAGGGAACCACGAAGGAGGAAGTCAACAACTACCTCCGCGAGATGTCCCTGCACTCGGAGCTGCGGAAGCAGATCGACTTCATCGACTCACCCGAGGTCGTCTCCACGGACTTTGTGGGCTCCCGCCGGGCAGGCATCGTGGACGGTCTGGCCACCATCGCCACCGACAAGCACCTCGTGGTCTACGTCTGGTACGACAACGAATTCGGCTACTCCTGCCAGGTAGTGCGAGTCATGGAAGAAATGGCCGGCGTGAACCCGCCGTCGTTCCCGGCACGCGGCGTCGCTGTTGACCTTGAGCCCAAGGCAACATTGGAGCCCGCCGGCGTCTGAACGGCCTTGGCCGGGTCAGGAAAGACACAGGGTATTCCCGGCTGATGCGCTGGCATCAGCCGGGAAACCTGACAAGAATGGACGGCATGGACAGCGAAAAGATTCTGGAACACGAAACAACCTTGGAACACGCCCTGGACGTCGCGCGCGCCAACCTCAAGGAAGCCCAGCGGCTGCTCGACGAAGCCAAGGCGGCACACGCAGCGGGTGATATCACTGAG
Source organism: Arthrobacter sp. efr-133-R2A-63 (assembly GCF_030209795.1). Classification (NCBI taxonomy): domain Bacteria; kingdom Bacillati; phylum Actinomycetota; class Actinomycetes; order Micrococcales; family Micrococcaceae; genus Arthrobacter; species Arthrobacter sp. efr-133-R2A-63. Next base: position 22,450 of record NZ_JARVRG010000010.1, read on the forward strand.
GACCGCGTCCTCCAGTTGGGGTCGCTTCTGGAGCTGGCGGCCGACGACTTGAAACGCGTCACCAAGGAGCAGTAAGCCGCGAGTTGTCCTCCACATTGGGGATATCGACGCCGGTGTCTGCGCCCTGATCTAGGCTCAAGGGAAGTATTCCTCCCCGAAAGGACGCAATCCCTTGAGCACCACCTGGGCCGCGTATCGGCGCGCCCGCCGTCAGTCCCGGCAGGCCTGGGTGTTGGTGATACTCATCGTCGCCGGTGGACTGGCCGGCATCGGATGGTTCTTCACCAAGGGCCAGTTCGACGTCGGCGAGGACCCGGGCAACGGACCCACGGAAGCTCCCGTCTTCGATCCGGGTTGGATGAAGCCGGTGGAGGCTGTTCAGCCTGTACCCGTCGGTCCAGCCGTTGATGCCCTTGAGGCGCTTGCCGTGAAGGGGCGTGCCGCCAAGGACAACTACGACCGCAACGAGTTCGGCCAGGCGTGGCTCGACGTCGACCGGAACGGCTGCGATACCAGGAACGACATCCTGAGGCGAGATCTGACGGCAACGGAGTTCACGGCAGGCTCGAAATGCAGGATCGCTTCCGGGGAACTACGTGAGCCATATATCGGGCAGGACATCCATTTCCGCAGGGGCTCCGAAAGCAGCTCGGCGGTACAGATCGACCATGTGGTGGCTCTCGGGGACGCCTGGCAGAAAGGCGCCCAGCAGCTCACTGCCAAACAGCGCCAAAGCCTCGCCAATGACCCCCTGAACCTGGTTGCCGTCGATGGTCCGGCCAACGTGAAGAAAGGCGCGAGCGACGCCGCGAGCTGGCTTCCTGCCAACAAAGGCTTTCGCTGCCATTACGTAGCCCGGCAGATTTCCGTCAAAGCCGCCTACCGGCTCTGGGTCACCCAAGCGGAGAAGGACGCCATGAAGCGCGTCCTGGATTCGTGCCCCGGCCAGCGGACCATCAGGGCGATGTAGCCGCCTCAGGCCGTGTCAAACCTGGGTGCTCCGCGCTGGGGGAGCGCCAGATGGCCGTGGCCAAGCTGCCAGACCCCGCCGTCGTCGATCCTTTCCAGCACCACCCGCTGAAGTGACGTCTCGCGGGGGAGCCGATCAAGGTTTTCCATGCCGCGCTGCCGGAAAGTGAAGTAGATAGCGTCGCCCGGGGCGTCTGAGCAGCGGTCCAGGGTGAATCGGCGGGCAAAAGCCGCGATGTTGCTGTGCGGCAGCTGATCGGCAAGATAGGGATCCAGCATCCAGGAGTCGCAGCTCGCCACGGAAACCGGCCTGTCCGGGAAGTATCGGTCGAAGAACTCCCTGGCCTGGCTGAAGCTCGCGTCCACGATGGCAGGGGAGAGGCCTCCATCCTCGGGAATGTGCACGCCCAGCACCCATGAGCCCCCTGCGGGGGCGGAGCCTTCGGCGTCGGCGGAGCCTCCGACGTCTGGGAAATCCGCGTCGCCGCGGACAAGGTGGAATTGCAAGCGGCCGATCCGGAAGATGTTTCCGGCCATGTGGAGGGTCAGCCACGCCCACGTGTCCAGGCCGAAGCGTGCGTGGACCCGTCGGTTGATACGGAGGTTCAGTCCCACATCCGCCAGGATCGCGGCGGAGGATTCCGGCGCGATGCCAAGGGAAAGATGGTGGCGGTGGACCACAGGTGCGAAGCGCAAGAGCGCCTCGATCCAGTCGGTTTCGCTGCCGCCGTCCGCGGAGGCAGACGTGCTTGGGAAGGTACCCAGGCGGGAGTCAAGGCTTGCAAGGGCCCGTCGGGTGCCGTCTCCGGGAGGTGAAGCCAGCAGCGAGGCACACTCCTCGGCGTCCTCACCGTGGATGTCGAGAAGCCCGAACAATTCGTCCTGCGCGATGCCGGCCACGGCTCAGTGCCCGAAGGGGTCCGGGTCGACACCCGGCATCCAGCTCAGGCCAGGCACGCCCCAGCCGTTCTTCTTTGCCTGCTTCATGGCTTTCTTGGCGTAGCGGTCAACCAGGCGGTTCACGTAGAGCTTGCCATCAAGGTGGTCGAATTCGTGCTGCATGATCCTCGCGAACCACCCCGTGGCGACGAAATCCACCGGGTTGCCGTAGCCGTCGAAGCCTTGGACGCGGGCCCATTCGGCCCTCTGGAGGGGGTAATGCTCCCCAGGGAATGACAGGCAGCCTTCGACGTCTTCCTCGGGATCGGGAAGGGCGCCGGGGACCTTGGAGAGCGTGAGGACCGGGTTCACCAGAACGCCTTCATCCGGAGCGTCGTCCTCATTCGCGTATTTGAAGATGAAGATCCGTTTTCCGACCCCCACCTGGGGCGCGGCCAACCCTACGCCGTTGGCGGCTTCGTTCGTCTCGAACATGTCGGCAATCAAGGTGCGCAGTTCGTCGTCGAACTCTTCCACTTCACTCGCCCGGCGGTGAAGCACGGGCTCGCCCCAGATGGTGACTGGCAGGACGGTCATGTCAGGTGTTCCTCTGGTTCTCGGTCTGTGGTGGCCGACATCGGCCCGGACAAAGCAAAGGCCGCACTGGATAACCAGTACGGCCTTTGGCTGCGATCGATAAACTGCTACCGATCTCGTGAGGGTGAGCGACGGGGGTTGAACCCGCGACCTCCTGGACCACAACCAGGCGCTCTGCCAACTGAGCTACGCCCACCATGTGCCTTTTTATGCTTTCGGAATGACCCGTTGGCTGCGAAGGCAACGACAAAAACTATACCCCGTCTTGGGGAGTGGTTTTGCCACTTTTGGCCGTTTGGTTGAAAATTCCCGGAAACGTGCCGCAGATCACGTGCCTGCCGGTGTCTCCGGACCCGCTGCAATCTGCTTGGAGATCTTCTGGGCAGTTGCGGTGTCGGGGCCGGGAGCCGGAACGAACACAGCTTCGCGGTAGTAGCGCAGTTCCTCGATGGAGTCCCTGATGTCTCCAAGCGCGCGGTGGCCGCCATGTTTGGCAGGCGACTGGAAATATGCGCGCGGGAACCATCGGCGCGAGAGTTCCTTGATGGTGCTGACGTCGATGACCCGGTAGTGAAGGTGTTCGACGATGGTGGGCATGTCCCGCGCGAGGAACATCCGGTCAGTTCCGACCGAGTTGCCACCCAACGGCGCCTTCTTCGGATCCGGTACCCACTTCTCGATGTACTCCAGAACGATTGCTTCGGCTTCGGCCATGGTCTTGCCATGGGGGAGCTCGTCCAGGAGCTTCGAACGGGTGTGCATGTCGCGGACGAAGTCGTTCATCTGCTCAAGCGCGGCGTCCTCAGGCTTGATGACGACGTCCACGCCATCACCCAGGATGTTCAGCTCCGAATCGGTGACCAAGGCCGCGACCTCGATCAGGGCGTCGTTTTCCAGATCGAGACCGGTCATCTCACAGTCGATCCAGACTATGCGTTCATTTGTAATAGGCACTGGCCCAGCCTACCGTTCGGGCGCGCAGGAAGGGTGGCGGGGCGCTCCATTCCGAGCCTGCGGCGCAGTGCTGCTGGTAAACTGGGCCGTTGTCGAGCGGTTGTTGCCTGCATCGATGAGCTGGACCAATGTAGGTAGGGACTGGAATATCATGACGGCAGGCGGAACGGGCGTGGGCACCTCAGATAGCCGGGATGAAGCAAAGGAATCCGCGGCGCCGTCGGAGAAGGCCGTCGCCGGTCCCTATTCCCCGAATGCCGCGCACATCGGCGTCGGAATCCCCGGCCACGCGAAGGCCTACGTGGCAATCTGGCAAGGATTCTTTGGATCCCTCATGATCTTCGTCGGTTCGATCGGCGCCGGCTGGATCGCCAACGGCTCGCCCATGTTCAGGCACCCGCTTGTCATCGCCCTGCGCACGGAGGGCTGGGGCGTGACGACCTCCACCATCCTGCTGACGGCGGGGGCCATGCTTTTGGTCAGGTCATGGTTGAGGCTCGGGCAAAGACTCAAGGACTGGGGCCCCGGCTCGCTCAGATCCGTGGTTGTCGCCGTTGCGGCGTGGGCGGCGCCCCTGATGTTTGCCGTGCCCATCTACTCCCGCGACGTTTACGCCTACACCGGCCAAGGCAGGCTGGTGCTGGAAGGCCAGAACCCGTACACGGCGGGCATTTCCACGCTCAGCAACTGGTTCTCGCTGGGAGCCGATCCGGCCTGGGCAGAAGCCAAGACGCCGTACGGGCCCTACTTCCTGTGGCTGGCTAGATGGGTGGTGGGCATCACCGACGCCCAGCCCGATTTTTCCGTTTTGCTCTTTCGCGTTCTAGCAACCGTCGGAGTGGTGCTGTGCGTGATCTATGTCCCCAGGCTCGCCGAAATGCACGGAATCAATCCCGGCCGCGCGCTGTGGATCGCCGTAGCGAACCCGCTCTTTCTCATCAGCTTCGTGGCCAGCGCCCACAACGATGCCCTCATGGTGGGCCTGGCCGTGGCCGGAATGTACTTCGCAGCCACCGGACGCCATATCACCGGGCTTCTGCTGGTGACGGCTTCCATCGGCATCAAGCCGATCACGGTGCTCCTCTTGCCCTTCATAGGACTCATGTGGGCTGGCCCTGCCGCGAGTTGGGCCCGCAAGTTCCTGTTCTGGGGCGCGACGGCGGGTATCAGCTTTGCGGTCCTGGCAGTGAGCGGCATTCCCTACAACCTTGGCTTTGGCTGGGTCTGGGCCATCCTCGATCCCACACCCGGTTACACGGGATATTCTCCCTCCGGCTTCCTGGGCCAGCAGGTCGAGATGATCGCAAATCTCCTGGGCCTGCCCGGGTCCACCATGGCGACGGGGCTCCGGACGCTCATGAAGTGGGCCGGAATCGGGCTGGTGGTGGTGTTGATGTTCCGCGGCGACTATTCACGGCTGGTGCGCCGCGCGGCCCTGGCGTTTGCTGCCGTCGTCATGCTGTCCCCGATCATCCAGCCGTGGTACATCCTGTGGTTCATCCCGCTGCTCGCGGTCACGGGAATCAGGGACGACTGGCAGATCAAATCCCTCTATGTCGCGGTCACGTTTTTCGTCGCGTTTGGAGCGCAGGACCAGATTTCGGTGCTGTCCTTCGTGGAGTTGAACGTCAAGGTATCCTCCCTGTCATTCCTGGTGGCCTTGGGATTCACTGTCTACCTGATGGTTTTGGACGTCCACACCCGCAGGCTGCTGATCCGTTCCACTCCTGCGCAACTGCTCCGCCGGCTCGAGCAGCGGCTCAGGCGCTCCGAATAGCAGTTCTTGCGCCGGACTTGCGGCCCAGTTCCACCGTCCGCTGCACTGACCACCAGAGCAGGACAACCAAAAGAACGTTCCGCGTGGTGAGCACCGTTGCCATCACCGGGTTGGCATGGATCAGCGGCGTGTAGAACAGCGGGTAGATCACAAAAGTCGTCATGGCGATCCCCATGAGGAGCGCGGCGGGAACCCGCCAACGATTCCAGTCGTGGGTCAGCCCTGCGATAACCACCGGCGCAAGCCAGATGATGAATTGCGGCGAACCCACCTTGTTGAACACGATGAACGCGGTGGTCATCATGAGGGCACCTTCGAGGAACAGCTCTTCCGCTTCGGCGCCGCGCCGAAGGGCCCAGATCAAGAGGGCGGAGCCGGCGACGGCGGCAAGCACCAAGAGCGGCTGCATCATGAACGCCGCCACATTGGCTCCCGGGCCGTATACCTCGGTGGAGTTGATGGCGACGTTGTCGGCGATTTTGGAACCGCCGATGTTGAGCACGCTCAACCAGACCCATGGGGTTGAGAACGTGGCTTCCAATTGCATGCCGCGTTCGCCTTGGTTGGTCAAAAAGTCGAGGATGTGTGGGAGGCCGCCCGAAAGGTAGGTGCCCAGTGCGACGGCCGCGGTTACGGCGGCGCCGCACGCGATGATCCGCAGCCTGCGGTGGCTCGCGATGATGATAGGTACCAGGACGGCGGCCGGCCAGACTTTGATCCACGTGGCGATGCTGAGGAGGATGCCCGCCGCGACGGGCCGCGTGGCGGCATACAACAGGGCGACCAAGACAATGGGTGCCGTGATGCCCTCTACCCGGGCGAAGCTGAGGTAGCCCATGAAAGCGGTGAAGAACAGCCACCACCACGCGGGAGCGATTCCCGTTGTCCTGCGCGGTCCGCGGATCAGGATGAACAAGCCGGCGGCATTGAGCGCAGTGATGATCAACGTCCACACCAGGAGGTATGGACCCGGGCCCGCGATGTTGGCCAGGAAGATCGGAATCTGGGCGAGCACGGGGTATACCCACGGGCTGATGGCTCCATGGAGATCGGCAGGGTTGTAGCCGGCCATCGCCCACTGGCGGTACTGCTCAGTGTCGCTGAACGTGTTTCCCGTCAGGAAGAAACTAGCCATCCAGCCGAGGAAGTACACATGAATGGCGGCAAAACCCCACCAGACGCTGGAAGGGCGGCTGAACCAGGCGACGGCGGCAGGCGGCAGGGCGGCGTCGCGCACGCGGACCAGTCCGTCAAAGAAGCGAACGGAAATCTTAGGACTCCTTGGCAGCGGTGGCCGGCTCTTTGGCCGGGATCTTCTTGCCCAAAAGGTAAAGGCGGCGCACGGACCAGCAGAACAGGACTACCAGCAGGACGTTTCGGACCGTCAAAACCAAGGCCATCAAAGGGTTGTTGTGGCTGAGTGCGTCATAGAAGAGGGGGTAGATGAAGAACGTGGCCACAGCAATGGCGATGAGCATGGCCGCGGGAACGCGCCATTCCTTCCAGCTGTGGGCGAGTCCTACAGCGACAGCCGGCGCCAGCCACACCATGAACTGGGGCGACCCCACCTTGTTGAACACGACGAAAGCCGTGGCCATGGTCAGGGAGCCGGCCAACAACAGCTCCGTGCGGTCCGCCCCGCCGGTTCGCTTGCCGTTGTGGAGCGCCCAGAAGATCAGGGCGGCCACCAGGATTGCAGCCAGGACAAGAAGGGGCTGCATCAGGAATGACATAAGCGTGGTGCCGGGGCCATCGACCTGCATGGAGTTGATGTCCGTGTTCATGTACATCCTGGAACGGCCAATATGGAGGACCGAGAGCCACAACCAAGGAGTGGTGAAGGTAGCCTCCAACTGCATGCCACGATCGCCTTGTTGGGTCAGGAAGTTAAAGAGCCTGGGCAGTTGACCCACCGCAGCAGTGAGCGCGACCACCACGATGCTCGTGAGAATTCCCGCGGCAAGTACCCGTGTTCTCTGCTTGACCACCGTGAAAAGCGAAAGGACGACGGCGGCTGGCCAGACTTTCATCCAGGTCGCGATGCTCAGGAGGGTCGAGGCAATGAAAGGGTGCGACACCCCATATGCCAAGGCGATCAGCACAATGGGTGCAGTCAAGCCATCCACGCGGGCGAAGCCCAAGCAGCCCATGATCAAGAGGAAGACGAGCCACCACCACCCCGCCGGGATGGCGTCGCGACGCCGTCCCCATCCTGTGAGCTTCGCGATGGCCACGCCGTTGAGCACGGTGATCATGAGCACCCACAAGAAGAAGAACGGTCCGGGACCGGCCACGCCTGCTATGGCCATCGGCAAGAGGGCGAGGACCGGGTAGACCCACGGGCTCGGTCCGCCATGGAGGTTCCCGTCCTGGAATCCGGCTGCGGTCCAGTTTCGATAGATCACCGTGTCGCTGTACGCCCCGCCGTGAAGCGAGACAATCAAGGAGAAGACGAGGAAGACCAAATGCACCACGCAGAATCCGGCCAGCAGCCCTTTGGGGGAGTTGAGCCAGGCTTGCGCCGGGGAGGGAAGAACACGGTGACGGAACCGTGTGAGCGCGCTGAAGAATGAGTCCGTGGAAATGGGAGGATCCTTGCTGGGTAGTCGGTGTCGCGGGGTGTCGCAAGCCGTAACGGCCGGAGCCGTTCCAGACAACATCGGCTCCTTGAATTTCACGCGGAACCAGTGTGGCTATGGGTCTTCGGCATCAAACCAGAGCCCCGTCCATCCTATCTCAGGCCCCTTTCGCGGGCAGACCTCCGGTCCCGTTGGCCCCGGGGAGCCACGGGCCACGATGCTACAGTTGCAATAATCCATGGCAGCATGCAGTACCACTTTGGCCGGACGCGGCAGGGAACCGGACAGGATTTTGTTTGATGGTGACGTCGAAGTTTCGTGAGCGTGAGGTGGGGAGTTCGGTGGCTCATCCAGAGGCGCTTGGCGATTCCAACGCCCCGGTACACGGCATTGTGATAGCCAAAGCGGCAAGGACGGCAATCGTCCAGGGTTTCGTCGGGTCTTTGATGATGGTGGCAGGCTCGGTCGGAGTCGGCTGGCTAGCCAGTAGCAGTGCCCTTATCCGTACACCCCTCTTCATCGTGGCCCGGACGTCTCCGGTTGGTGTGATCGTCTGCACCGTGATGCTCTGCCTCGGCGCGCTCCTGCTTCTGCGCTCTTGGCTGCGCATTGCCCAGCGGATCGGCGGATGGAACCCTTCCTCGCGCCCTGTGCTTCGGCGCGCGTTGTGGATGTGGGCTCTCCCGATGATGTTCAGCTTGCCGTTGTTCAGCAGGGACGCGTATGCCTACATCGGCCAAGGCCGGCTCATGGAGCAAGGCCTGAATCCATATACCAACGGCATCTCGGCCCTGAGCAACTACTTTTCACTCGGGCCGGACAAGTTGTGGACGGAAGCACCTACCCCTTACGGTCCGTTGTGGCTCTGGATCGAACAGGGTGCCGTGTGGGTGAGCGCCAGCGTCCCCGAGCTTGCACTCATTCCGTTCCGCCTGGCTGCCCTTGCAGGGGTCATACTCCTCGCTGTCTACGTTCCCCGCTTGGCTGCGCTCCACGGAGTGAACCCGGAGCGGGCATTCTGGCTTGGAGTCCTCAACCCCGCTCTCCTGATCAACTTCATCGCCAGCGCGCACAACGACTCCTTGATGTTGGGACTGGTTGTTGCCGGACTGTACTTCGCCTCGGTCAAACGTCCCGTGCTTGGAATCTTGTTGATCACTGCCTCGATCGCCATCAAGCCGATCACTCTGATTGCGTTGCCTTTTGCCGGACTGCTGTGGGCAGGTTCCCGTGCCGGCTGGGGACGCAGGATGCTTTGTTGGACGGCCACGTTGGCTCTGTCCATGGGGCTCCTCGCCGCTGCAGGATTGGTGAACGGGCTGGGATTTGGCTGGCTGGGCGCTCTCCAGACTCCCGGCGCCGTCTGGAGTTGGTACGCGCCGGTGGGCTTGCTGGCACACCTGGCCGGACTCGTCGTCGGACTATTCGGTGGTCCGGGCGTTCCCGTGACGGATGTTATCCAGACCGCCGGAACAGTGGTTTCGGCGCTTGCGATCGTCTGGCTCGCGGTGCGGACGCCCGGGCGCGGAATCGGAATGCCCGCGCCGCTTGAGCAGGAATCCGAGTTCAATAAGACCGTGCTCCGCAGGATGGCGTGGGCCTTCGCCGCCGTCGTAGTCCTCGCGCCGGTAATCCAGCCTTGGTACATGGTGTGGCTGCTGGTGTTCTTTGCGGTGACCGGAATCGCAGACGGCGCCCAGCTTCGGACGGTCTTCTATTTGACCGCCTTCTTCACCCTCATCGCGCTGACCGACCAATTGAGCGTCTTCCAATGGATCCCCATCGAGGTGGTGCGCGGGGTGGCGATCGCCATCGGGGTCTCCTTCATCGCCTATCTCGTGTTCTTTGACAAGAAAACCCACGTGCTGTTCCGCCCGCGCCGCGGGATTCTGAAGCTCAGGCTCAAACCGAAGTCCTGAACCGGATCAGCCGAGGTGTTTCATGGCCTCACGGAGGGACAGCGGGCTCAGCCTCGTCTTTCGGGTTTCCACGTAGCCCCGCACCCGCTGGGGACCGGTCTTGGCGTACTCCCGCAAGATCAACCCGATCGCTTTGCTGATAAAGAACTCCGACGCCCAGGTTGGCGTCCAGCGCCGTGGCGAGAAGATCCTGGTCCGTGGCGTTCCCGGATGACGGCGATTCTTCGGGGTTCCATACCGCGACTTTAGGACAACCCGTGGCTCGCCGCGGACTCACCACCCGGTTGACTCGGACGACGGCGCCCATAGAGTGGGTGGAAAGAGTCCGTCCGGCGGCCGTTCCGGCCCCCGGTTCCTATGCTTGGAGGCCTCAGTGTCCATGGTGAAGACGCCAGAGGAGATTGCGCTCATGCGTGAAGCCGGGAGAGTGGTGGCGAACACTCTATCGGCGGTTCGTTCGCACGCCGGCGTCGGGGTGTCGCTCAAGGAACTGGATGATGTGGCTGCCGCTTTCATGGCGGCTGCCGGGGCCACTCCCGCGTTCCTGGACTATCGTCCGCGGTGGGCGCCTACGCCCTTTTCGGGGGTCATTTGCACGAGCGTCAACGATGCTGTGGTGCACGGCATCCCGGACGGATATGTATTGCAGGACGGCGACCTCTTGAGCGTCGATTGCGGGGCGTTTGTGCAGGGATGGTGCGGGGACGCGGCAGTCAGCTTCATCGTGGGCACTCCGGATCCGGTGGACCAGGAGCTGATCGACGCCACGGACGCCGCCCTCGCCCGCGGGATCGAGGCTGCCCGGATGGGAAACAAGATGGGCGACCTTGCGTATGCCATTGGCGGGGAGGCCAAGCGCAGCGGCTACGGGATCCTTGCCGATCACGGCGGGCACGGCATTGGCCGGACCATGCACGCCGAGCCGAGTGTGCCGAACATCGGTCGGCCGGGCCGCGGAGTGAAACTCGTTGAGGGCCTCGTGATCGCTATCGAGCCCATGCTGATTCTGGGCGGCAGCGACGACTACTACCACGACGACGACCAGTGGACCCTGCGCTCCGCCAACGGCCGCCGCGCGGCGCACAGCGAACACACGGTGGCCATCACGGCGGATGGCCCGCTTGTTTTGACACTGCCATAGTTGGATCGGTGGGCGGGGCCGTAGCCGGCTTCCGGGCGCCGCCTTGATAGAAATGCCAAGAGCGGCTCTGAACCACGTTTCCGCAGGTCAGAGCCGCTCTTTGGGTGCCCCGGGAGGGAATCGAACCCCCGACCAAGAGATTAGAAGGCTCCTGCTCTATCCTCTGAGCTACCGAGGCAGGCGTCGCACCAACAGCACATGGCTGTGGCGCCATCAAGAGTTTACATCGCGGCGGCTGCCCTTGTTGTCAGCCCGGGTTCGGGCGTGACCCGTCCTCCACAAGCGGGCATCCGGTCAGGCTATCCACATACGCGAAGTGGATACTGCCGCGGATCTGCGCGGCCCGTGAAGCTGAGAGGGCCAGACAGGCAGCTCAACTCACGTTAGGACACAACCATGAACGACATCATCACTGTCCGGGGTTTCGTTGCGACGGAACCCAAAAGTTCGACGACGCCGGGTGGAACGGGAACTGCCTCGTTCCGGCTGGGTACCACGGAGCGCAGGTTCGACCGTGCCAAGGATGTCTGGGTGGATGGCAACACCAATTGGTTCAGCGTCCAGGCGTTCAGGCATCTCGCGGGAAACATTGGATGCAGCGTCAAGAAGGGCCAGCGGGTCATCGTGGTCGGGAAACTCAAGTTGAGGCAATGGGAACACGACGGCAAGATCTATCACGTTGCCGAAATCGTCGCGGAATCGGTGGGGCACGATCTCATGTGGGGCTCTGCGAACTTCATCCGGACCTCAAGTAACACCATCCCGCAGAATATGCCGGTGGCACCTGAGGTCGTGCCGGAGAACCCCTGGCCTTCGGCGGATGATGATGGTGAGGACGGCCCGCATGACGACGAGGACGGAAGTGCAGCAGCCGAGCGGGAAGTAGTTCTGTCGGCTGGAGAAGGCGATGGGTCGGTTCTCGTTGATACCCGCACCGGAGAACTTGTGGACGCGAGTGCCTGAACTACCCCGGTCCCCAGATGACGACGGCGCCTGAAACAGTAGATGCCACGGACCTCCGCGGTTGCCATGCGGCGCACCAGGTAGTGCGCCGCATGGCAGAATGGCCGGGTGATGAGCAGGGGAACGCCGCGAAAACCATCAGGACGCCGCCAACAGGCCGGAAGCCGAGGTTTGCTGCTTGCGGTGCCCTTGCTCGTGGCCGGGCTGGTAGCCGGCTGCACTGCGCCTGCTCCTGTCGTGTCAGCGAGCGCGCCGGCTTCATCGCCGATCCCATCGCGTACAGCCGGCGCCACCCCCAAAGCCAGTCCCGCTATCACACCGGGCGCTGCGAGCCCGGGGGCATCGGCTTCGCTCGGTCCGGGCACTGCGGCGCTGAAGCAGACCGTGGAGTCCGTACTCAAAACCGTTGTCGCCACAACGCCCAAACCGGCGCAGGATGCGCTGCGCTCCCAACTCGTTTCGGCAGGCATCCCCGCCTCTGCCGTCGAGGTGTCCGCGAGCAAGACGCCAACGGGACTGGATGTCGACGCCATTGAGACCGCGGCCAAACTGGACAAGGACTGCGTGATGGGGGAGATCAGGGACGGCCAGGTTTCAGTGTCGGTCCTTCCCGTGTTGGCCAGCGGCAAATGCTTCGTCGGGGATTCCCACTAGCAGGGCCGAATGTGAGTTATGCCTTGCCACCCATTAGATTTAACGGCATGGCGGAATTCATTTATACGATGACCAAGGCTCGCAAGGCCGTTGGCGAAAAACTAATCCTGGACGATGTCAGCATGTCGTTCTTCCCTGGCGCGAAGATCGGCGTCGTCGGCCCGAACGGAGCCGGCAAATCCACGATCCTGAAGATCATGGCTGGTATCGACACACCGTCGAACGGCGAAGCCCGCCTCAGCCCTGGCTATTCCGTGGGCATCCTCCTGCAGGAGCCGCCCCTGAACGAGGAAAAGACCGTCCTGGGCAACGTCCAGGAAGGCGTGGGCGAGATCTACTCGAAGATCCAGCGCTTCAACGCGATCTCCGAGGAAATGGCCAACCCGGACGCCGACTACGACACCCTGCTGGAGGAAATGGGCCACCTCCAGGAAGCCATCGACGCTGCAGATGCGTGGGACATCGATTCCCAGCTCGAGCAGGCCATGGACGCGCTTCGCTGCCCGCCGGGCGATTCCGACGTGACTGTCCTGTCCGGTGGTGAGCGCCGCCGGGTAGCGCTCTGCAAGCTCCTGCTGCAGAAGCCTGACCTCCTGCTTCTTGACGAGCCCACCAACCACTTGGACGCCGAAAGCGTTCTGTGGCTGGAGCAGCACCTCTCTTCCTACCCGGGTGCCGTCCTCGCCATCACTCACGACCGCTACTTCCTGGACCACGTCGCCGAGTGGATCTGTGAAGTAGACCGAGGACGCCTTTACCCCTATGAAGGCAACTACTCCACGTACCTGGAGAAGAAGCGCGCCCGCCTCGAAATCCAGGGCAAGAAGGACGCCAAGCAGGCCAAGCGCCTCACGGAGGAACTTGAGTGGGTCCGCTCCAACGCCAAGGGCCGCCAGACCAAGTCGAAGGCGCGCCTGGCCCGGTACGAGGAAATGGCAGCCGAGGCTGACCGCACCAGGAAGCTCGACTTCGAGGAAATCCAGATCCCGCCGGGACCGCGTCTGGGCGGCCTGGTTCTGGAAGCGAAGAACCTGCAGAAGGGCTTCGATGACCGGACCCTGATCGACGGGCTTTCGTTCACGCTTCCCCGTAACGGCATCGTCGGTGTCATCGGGCCCAACGGTGTGGGCAAGACCACGCTGTTCAAGACCATCGTCGGGCTGGAACCGCTCGACGGCGGCGACCTCAAGATCGGTGACTCGGTCAAGATCTCCTACGCCGACCAGAGCCGTGGCGGCATCGACCCCAACAAGACCCTGTGGGAGGTCGTCTCGGACGGACTGGACTTCATCCAGGTCGGCCATGTTGAGATGCCGTCCCGCGCCTACGTCGCGGCTTTCGGCTTCAAGGGACCGGACCAGCAGAAGAAGGCCGGCGTGCTCTCCGGTGGTGAGCGCAACCGCCTGAACCTGGCGCTGACCCTGAAGCAGGGCGGAAACCTCCTGCTTCTTGACGAGCCCACCAACGACCTCGACGTCGAAACCCTCAGCAGCCTTGAGAACGCCCTGCTCGAGTTCCCCGGCTGCGCGGTCGTGGTCTCGCACGACCGGTGGTTCCTCGACCGGGTTGCCACCCACATCCTCGCCTACGAAGGCGACGAGGAGAACCCGTCGAAGTGGTACTGGTTCGAGGGCAACTTCGAGTCCTACGAGGAGAACAAGGTGGAACGCCTCGGTCCGGACGCTGCCAAGCCGCATCGCGTCACGCACCGCAAGCTGACCCGCGACTAAAAGCGGAATGCACCGCAAAAGGCCGGCGCCCTGGATCTTCTTCCAGGGCGCCGGCCTTTGTGTTGCGCAGAATTATTGCTTCGCGGAATCTCGGCCGTCTTGCGGCAGCGTCGCGGGCAGCTAGGACGGGATCCGGAGCATGCCCTCCTGTGCCACCGTGGCGACGTGCTGGCCATCCCGGCTGAAGATCTTGCCCGTGGCAAGTCCGCGGGCGCCTTGGGCGCTGGGGGACTCCTGCACGTAGAGAAGCCACTCGTCCACGCGGACCGGGCGATGCCACCACATGGCATGGTCCAGGCTCGCGACGCTCATTCCAGGAGTCATCCAGCTCAATCCGTTCTTGCGGAGCACCGATTCCAGGATGGTGTAGTCGCTCGCGTACGCCAGGGCAGCCAAATGAAGGTTGGGATCGTCGGGCATCGGGCCGAAAGTCTTCATCCAGACGGCATTGCTGGCTACCCGGTCCTCGGGCGCTTCCACGTAGATCGCGGGATCCACGTGGCGGACATCGAAGGGCCGCTCGAAGGACATGTGGCGGGCAAACGGGTGGTCGTACTTCTGCAGAAGCTCCGCGGTGCTCGGCAGGGTTTCGGGATCCGGGATTCCGGCAGGCATCGAGGACTGGTGTTCCACGCCCCCGGCTTCTGTCTGGAAGGACGCGATCATCGACAGGATCGGTTGGCCTTCCTGGTAAGCGTGCACCCGGCGCGCGGAGAATGAGCGACCGTCACGCAGCCGTTCAACGCTGAACGTGATGGGCTGGTTGGCATCTCCCGGACGGAGGAAATAGCCGTGCATCGAATGGACCGTCCGGTCCTCCTCCACGGTGCGCATGCCGGCGACGAGCGATTGGGCGAGCACCTGGCCGCCGAATACCCGGTGGCGTGGCTGTTTCTGCGACGGTCCAAGGAAGATGTCCTCGGCTGTCCTCGCGCCGTCGAAGTCGGCCAGGGACAACAGCTCGATGAGGGTGGATGTGGGGTCCTCAAGGGCAACCTGATGGTCCAGGCCGGCATGCGCGTCAGTCATGGTTCGACTCTAGACGCCACCCTGACCCCTCTCAACCGCGGACATGCCGGTAGAGTCGATGATGTGTCCGATGTATTGACCCAGTCCTTCCATTTCGTCGATCCCCGTGATCTGGCGGACCTCCGCACTTATGTCACGCGTGCCAAGAGCATCGACGATGGCGCCATCAGGCTGCAGGCTTCCGGTCGCGTCCTGGCGGCATATGTGTGCGTCTTGAGGCCGCGCCTCCTGGGCGAATCGACCCCCACCATTCTCGGGCTACGGACCATCGCCCTCGCCGATGACGCGCACGCGGACGTCACCGTGACGCTGTCCTCGGTCCTGGACCGCTTGGCGCGTTCCGGTGCCGACGACGTCGAGCTTCCGATCCCGCCGTCGACCGTTTCCGAATCGTGGGCCGGAGTCGGGGCTCCCCGCGGAGGCTGGGAGCCTCTGGGTTCTGTGCCCGACGCCGAGCTCAAGTCTGTAGCGAATGCGGGCATTGCCGAGGTGGCCGGGATTGTTCCGGAACAGCCCGGCGCATTGATCGTCAACAACGCCAGGGCCGCGGTGTGGGGACGGGAGATTCCGGGCCTCTACGGCGTGCCCGCGGGCGCCGCGTTCGCGGCCTTGGCGCTCGGCTTCCTTGGCGACGGGGAACACCGGCTCTTCCGCAACGGCCGCTGGTTCCGGCTCAGCGGGAGCCGGGGCCACATCCTGGCACGATCCGGATCAGGCCTGGGCTTCCAGGCCCGCTAGGCCCCTGAACCCGAGCCCAGTTCCGCGGCCCAATCCCCTGGCCACACAGCACCGTCCTACAAACTCAGGGCTGGTGGACCGACGGGCTGTTGACCATCGTGAGCGCAGCCCGCTCCATGTAGTCCCACAGGGTACCTTCGTGAAGCGGCGACAAGCCCAACGAATCCACCGCCGCGCGCATGTGGAAGAGCCAGCGGTCCTTGGCTTCGGGTGTCACCTGGAACGGCATGTGCCGCATCCTCAAGCGGGGGTGCCCGCGTTCCTCGCTGTAGGTGCCCGGACCGCCCCAATACTGCTCAAGGAACATGAGGAACCGTCGCTTCGCGGGGGCGAGGTCCTGTTCCGGGTACATGGGCCGGAGCAACGGATCTCCGGCGACGCCGTCGTAGAAGACATCGATGAGCTTCACGAATGTCTCGTGGCCACCGATGGCCTCGTAGAAGCTGTCCGTGTAGGCCGGCTGGCTGAAGGGATCGTTTTGCATCAGTTGCCGCCGTTCGGCCGGCTGCGGCGCTGTGGCTTCCGGCTGGCTGCCCACGTCACTCACCTGCTTTCTGCTCGTGAATCTTGAGGGATTCCTTCGGGGACTGAGTCGCGCCCGATGCCGCGGTTTCTGCAGGCGCAGTGCCTGGGGGTGCTGGCGGAACGTCCGGATCAGCTGGTTCCTCCGGCACGTAGTCGCCTTGTGATCGGTTGCCCACCCTCAGGATTTCTCCGTTGCGCAGATACCAGATGGCGCCGTCTTCGGCCCGGAGCCGGGTGATCCGCAGGCCTACCGATTCGACGGTGCCGATCACTTCGGTGGTGACGATCACATCGCCTATCCCGAACTGGTCCTCGATGGTGATGAAGATGCCGGACAGGAAATCGCGGATGAGCTGTTGGGCGCCGAAGCCGATGGCGACACCCAAAATACCGACGCTCGTGAGTAGCGGCGCAATGTCCACGTTCAGGTATTTGAGGACGTAGATGATGACGATGACCACCACCACCACGCTCAGCACGCTGGTCAGCAGGGAGCCGATGGTGTGCGCGCGTTGGGCACGCCGTTCATGGTCGAGCGCCCGGAAGGCGGGCTGAACCCACCTGAAATGCGGTTTCTTGAAGAAACTGGTGCCCTCGGCCACCCTGCGGGTAATACGCAGGATGATGAACCGGGCCACAACCCAGAACACCAATCCGATGCCCAGCGTCACGAAGATTGACGCGTAATCGATTTTGGCTGCATCGGCCACGATGTTGTCGGTCGACGAGGCGACGTTCATGTGCGGGAATGCTCCTCACGGGATCCAATTGTTCGCCGGGCCCTTGATTGCCGGGCGCTGAACACTCTGTCCACGCTCAACCCTATCGCCGTAGCGTGGCCGGATCCGCATCGTGATTCCCGGCGAAACAGCATTCCCCTCGTCTGGCTAGCCCGCGGCCGCCGTCGTGCCCGGCTCATGAAGAACAGGAAAATTCACGCTCCGGGCGATGAAGCAGACCTGGTTGGCCTCATGGTGCAATTCGTCCACGAGGGAAATGTGGGCCACGTCCGCGACCGTGACTTGCGGCTTCAAGGTGACGTTCTCGAACTGTCCGCTGCCATCGCGATTGAGCCTCATCATGCCTTCGGCGTGGTCGACATAGTCGGTGACCACCACGCCGTGCTTGACGGCGACGTGCAGGAAAGACAGCATGTGGCACTGCGACAGGGCGGTGAGGAGCAGCTGTTCGGGGTTGTACCGGCTACGGTCGCCATGGAAGGTGGGGTCCGAGGATCCCTTCAGGACGGGCAGGCCGGGGATCTCGACGTCGTGGTCCCTGGTATAGCCGCGGTAGCTGGAAGTCCCCGTGCCCAGATTCCCGGTCCAGCGCACGGTCAGGGAGTAGCGGTGTTCGTCGAGGCTCATGCGGAAAGTCTAGCGGCGGCCCTTCCCGGACGGCGCACCAACAGGCCCCGGTTCCGTTGAAGCGGAACCGGGGCCTGTTGGTGACTTACCCGACCGCTTCTAGAGGTCTGCCGCGCGGGCCTTCAAGGCGCGGGCAACGCCGTCGCGGTTTTCCAGCATCATGCGCCGCAGGGCGCTGCTGTCCGCCGGCAGTTCGGCGAGGAACTTGTCCGTACGGTCAACCGTGGCTTGCGTGGTCAGCTGCGCCGGGTAAAGCCCGACGACGATCTGCTGGGCCAGCGCGTGGGTGCGGTTGGCAACGATCTCGGGCACTGCCTCAAAGTACTCTTCGGCGTACGGCTCCAACAGGGAGGTGTCCAACACGCGCGTGAAGCCCGTGACGGCGGAGCTCTGAATGGCGTTGGAAAGCTCGCCCGTGACCACGATCTTCTTCCACGCTGCGGCCTTCGCCTCGGGAGTGGGAAGGGCCGCCGCTGCCAGGGCGGCGGCGTTCTGGCCATTGGCGGTGTGGTCGCGCTCCAGCTCGGCGTCGATCCGGTCCTGGCCTTGGCGCCCGCCCACTACCAGTGCGGTGAGGAGTTCCCAACGCAAGTCCTGGTCGACTGTCAGGCCATCGAGGACCGTGCCGCCGTCGAGGATCGCCTGGACGTTGTCCAATTGCGGGTTGCTCGCCGCAAGCAGCGCGAAGGACTTCACGAATTGGAGCTGGGCGTCCGATCCTGCGGCCGCGGTGCTCGAGAGTTCCCAGAGCTTGTCCGCCGCAGCCACGGTAGCCGCATCCTTGTGCTCCGCTGCGACGTAGTAGGTGAGGGTGGTCGCCAGCTGGCGGAGCTGGGTCTGGATCACCGACGAATCGGTCTCGGATGCGATGTTCGCCAGGATCAGCTCGGCGTAGCCACGGGCCGGGGTTTCGCCGTCGCGGGCCGCATCCCAGGCCGAGCCCCACACGAGGGTTCGCGGCAGGCTGCCCGCAAAGTCCTTCAGGTGGGTTTTCGCGGTGGTCAAGGAGGTGGGGTCGAGCCGCACTTTGGCGTAGGCGAGGTCGTCGTCGTTGAGCAGGACGAGATCCGGGCGTGCCATTCCGGAAAGGGAGGGGACCTCGGTCCGGGGGCCGTCGACGTCGAGCTCCTCCCTGTGGGTCCTCTCAAGTTTGCCCTCGGCGGAGAGGTTGTAGAACCCGACGGCGAGGCGGTGCGGCCGCAGTGTCGGCTGCTCCTCGATGGCCGTCTGCACGATCGCGAAAGACGTGATGGTGCCGTCGGCGTCGACCTCGAGCGCGGGGGAGAGGGTGTTGACTCCGGCAGTCTCGAGCCAGAGCTTGCCCCACTGGTCCAGGTCGCGGCCGCTGGCAGCTTCGAGCTCCTTCATGAGGTCCACGAGCTCGGTGTTCTGCCACGCATGCTTCCGGAAGTATTCGCGGACTCCGGCCATGAACTCTTCCGGTCCCACCCAGGCAACCAACTGCCTCAGCACGGAAGCCCCCTTGGCATAGGTGATGCCATCGAAGTTGACCTCGACGTCCTGGAGGTCGTTGATCTCGGCGAAAATCGGGTGCGTCGTGGGCAACTGGTCCTGCCGGTACGCCCAGGACTTCTCCACCGAGGCAAAGGTGGTCCAGGCCCGGTCGAATTCGGTGTTTTCGACTGCGGCGAGGTGGGACATGTACTCGGCAAACGACTCGTTGAGCCAGAGGTCGTTCCACCAGCGCATCGTGACAAGGTCCCCGAACCACATGTGGGCCAGTTCATGCAGCACGGTGATGGCGCGGCGCTCGATCTGGGCACCGGTGACTTTTCCGCGGAAGACGTAGCCCTCGAGGATGGTCACGGCGCCGGCGTTTTCCATGGCGCCGGCATTGAACTCGGGAACGAAGAGCTGATCGTACTTCTCGAAGGGATACGGGAATCCGAACTGGGCCTCGAAGAACTCAAATCCCTGGCGGGTCAGTTCGAAGATGTTGTCGGCGTCCAGGTACTGCATGAGGGACTTGCGGGCGAACACGCCGAGCGGGATAACACGGCCATCGGAGCTCGTGACCTTGCTGCGCACCGATTGGTACGGTCCCGCGATCAAGGCGGTGACGTAGGAGGAGATGCGGGGAGTGGGGGTGAAGCTCCAGACGGAGCGCGCCCCGCCGTCGTTCCCGGGGGTGGTTTCCACGGGGACCGGAGTGGGCGAGTTGGAGATCAGGTCCCAGTGCGAGGGCGCAGTGACCGTGAACGTGAACGCGGCTTTCAGGTCCGGTTGCTCGAACACAGCGAACATGCGGCGCGAATCCGGCACCTCGAACTGTGTGTACAGATAGACCTCGTTGTCCACCGGGTCCACGAAGCGGTGCAGGCCTTCACCCGTGTTCATGTAGGGGGCGTCGGCGACTATCGTCAGTTCGTTTTCGGCGGCGAGCCCGGGCAGCTGGATGCGGACACCGTCGGACACCGCCGCGGGATCGAGTTCGGTGCCGTTCAGGGTCACGCTGTGCACGGTGTCCGTGATCGCGTCGATAAAGCTCGATGAGCCCTCGACGGCGGAGAACTTCACCACCGTGGTGGAGCCGAAGACCGTGGCGCCCTTCGTCAAGTCGAGGGTGACGTCATACGAACTCACGGTGATCAATTCTGCGCGCTCTCCGGCTTCGGCGCGCGTCAGGTTCAGGCCTGGCAAGGGTTGCCTCCAAGAATGGTTTCGAGAAGCCGGTTGGTTTCAGCCAGCGCCGGCGCTGTGAAGTCATTCTTTCACTTGATTCCGGCTTGGCAAGGAAGCTCGATCACAGTGTCGCCGGCTCGGGGTAGCGTTGGAATATGGGAAAGATGCGCGACTCCTTGGACCTCCGGGCACTCCGCTTTGCGGTGGCATTTCCGCTGCTGCTCGCCGCCGCGTTCGCCGTGTGCGCGCTCATGCTGCGCAACAACCTTCCGGATCCTGTCGCCATCGCGTGGAACGCCGACGGCGGAATCAGCTTTGCGCCGTTCCTGGCCTATGTGCTGGGCGGAGGAGGGATTCTGGTCGTGGCAGGCTGGCTCGTGTTCATCCAGGCCGTTCCCCTTTCCCGGCCCGTGATGATGCGCCGGGTCATGATGGGCATGGGCCTCATGGTGACCCTCTTCATCACCGCTGTGCTGGCCGCCGGACTCGTGGGGCAAACGGGCCTCGCCGACGCCCGCAGCTCGCACGTCGATCCGACCGTCCTCGCGTTGGGCTCGGGCGCGGCGTTGCCCCTCGGCGTCGTCATGATGATGGCATTCAAGCCTGATCCGCGCTGGACACCGGAAGACGACGCGGCCCTCGAGGCCGAAAGGATCCGGACGGAAGACCCCGGCTTGACGGAGGATTCCATGTTGCTGTGGGTCCACGCGCGGAGTTCGGTGTTCGTCATGATCTGCGTGGCCACGCTGTTTCCCGCCATGCTGATCGCGATTGCGCTCCCGTGGTTGGGCGCATTGCTGGCCGTGGTCGCCGTCGTCGGGGCGTGTTTCCTGTTCGTCCGGGTGCGGGCGGACCGGGGCGGGGTGCAGGTCTTCGTCGCGGGGGTACTCAGGGTGCTCACGGTGCCGGCCGTGGACATCGCAGGCGCGGCCGCCCAGGAAGTCAGGGCCGCCGACTTCGGCGGCTGGGGACTCAGGCACCACGGAGGAGCCACGGCCATGCTCGTCAGCAGCGGTCCCGCCGTCGTCGTGCGCCAGGTCAGCGGCCGCAGGGTGGCGTTCAGCGCCGGGACCTCGGCCACAGCGGACCGGCTCGCGGGAATCCTGAACCGTGTCGCGGCGCGTGCCCAGCGCGGCGAGCAGCCACCGGCCCCCTGAGCGCCGGAGGGCATCCGGACCCGGGCTTCGTCTTAAACCGGGGCTTCGTCTTAAGAGGTGGGCCGGTGCCCGATCCTAGTAACCTAGGAACCGCATCCCTCACCGCCGCGCCGGGCTTTGCCGCGCGCGCCAGACTGAATGGACTTCCTGTGACCACACCCCGCGTCCACATCGCCACGGACCACGCCGGCATGGAGCTGAGCGCCCACCTCGTAAACCACTTGACGGCCAAGGGCTACGACGTCGTTGACCACGGACCCAAGGTGTACGACGCCCTCGATGACTACCCTTCGTTCTGCATCAACGCGGCCGCTGCCGTGGTCGCCGACCAAGAGGCGGGCGTTCACGCATTGGGCATCGTCCTGGGCGGATCCGGCAACGGCGAACAAATTGCCGCGAACAAGGTCAAGGGTGTCCGGGCCGCGCTCGCCTGGAACCTCTCCACGGCGAAACTGGCCCGGGAGCACAACGACGCCAACGTCGTCGCCGTGGGCGGCCGCCAGCACACGGTCGAGGAAGCCACCGAACTGATCGAGGCCTTCCTCGAAGAACCGTTCAGCAACGACGAACGCCATGTGCGCCGCATCGGAAAGATCGCCACCTACGAGAACACCGGCGAAATCGTTGCCTAATGCCTGAAGGGCATTCCATCCATCGCCTGGCTCGCCAGTTCCAGGATGTTTTCGCCGGGCAGGTTCTGGAGGTCTCCAGCCCGCAAGGCCGATTCGTCGCGGGCGCAGCGCTTTTGGACCGCCATGAGCTGCTCGAAGCGACGGCGCACGGCAAGCAGCTCTTCCTCCGTTTTGACCACGGGCTGCTTCTGCATGTCCACCTGGGCCTCTACGGTGCGTGGAGCTTCGGTGGCGATGAGACCTTCCGCGGAGCCTCGAGCATCGGGGCGCCGCGGCGGATCGGCGAACGCGAGAGTTTCTCCCAGGAAGCCGGCACAGGAAGCCTGGGAAGCAGCTACGCGGGTCCTCCTGAGCCCGTGGGTGCCGTCCGCGTGCGCCTTGTTGCGACGAACGGCTGGGCGGACCTCAGGGGTGCCACCACGTGCGCGACGATCACCGAGGCAGAGGCCGCAGCCGTCCTTGCCCGCTTGGGCCCGGACCCGCTCCACAACCGCCCCGGCGACCGCGAGGAGTTCGTCCGCCGCCTGCTGCGCCGCAAGACCGCCGTCGGGCTCCTCCTCATGGACCAGGCGGTCGTGGCTGGAATCGGCAACATCTATCGCGCGGAAGTGCTGTTCCGCCAGGGCGTCGATCCGTGGACTCCGGGCAGCTCCCTGGACCCGGAAACCGCCGGACGACTGTGGGATGACACCGTGACGGCGATGTCCGACGGCGTCCGCGACGGCCGGATTGTTACGACGCCATCGGCTTTGTGGAGCGGAGGGAACGCAGAAGCGCTCGACGGCGAGGCCCACTTTGTCTACAAGCGGCACGGACAGGCTTGCCGGCGATGCGGCGAAGCAGTGGGGATGGCCGAGATCGGCGCGCGCAAACTCTATTGGTGCCCCGGCTGCCAGAACTGACGTCCGGCGCTGACCGGGTGCACCGCGCGCGCCGGGTACATCCTGAAAACACGAAGGGCCCCTCAGCGAGGGGCCCTTCGTTCCATGGAGGGGACGACGGGAATCGAACCCGCGTAATCAGTTTGGAAGACTGAGGCTTTACCATTAAGCTACGTCCCCGGGCAAGGCTGCATGGATCCCTATGAAGCTCACAGGGTGGTCCGTGCATCTTTCCGGTGGCTGTTGAAGCCGGATATAACTAAACCTAATTCAGGGGCCAAGTGTCAAATGTGCATTCTCCGGCGAGATGCCCGTAGACTGTCCTGTGCATTCACGGGGTGTAGCTCAGCTTGGCTAGAGCGCCTGCTTTGGGAGCAGGAAGTCGCAGGTTCAAATCCTGTCACCCCGACTCTGTGTGCCTGTCCCGGTCCGGGACGCGGCAGAACCCCATCCCACAAAACCAGGAGTACTTAGACTGTGAAGAGCGCTGTCGAGAACCTCACCGCCACGCGGGTCAAGCTCAACGTTGAGGTTCCCTTTGAGGAACTGAAGCCGAGCATCGATGCCGCTTACAAGACCGTAGCTTCGCAAATCCAGGTTCCCGGGTTCCGCAAGGGCAAGGTTCCTTCCAAGCTGGTTGACCAGCGCGTCGGCCGCGGCTACGTCCTGGAGACCGCCATCAACGATGGCCTCAACGGCTGGTACCAGGCTGCCGTCCAGGAAGCCGGCCTTCGCCCGCTGAGCCGTCCCGAGGTTGAGATCACCGAGGTTCCGGACCCGTCCTCGACCGACGGCGAACTGAAGTTCCAGGTTGAGATCGACGTCCGTCCCGAGGTTGAACTCCCGGACTACGCCGGCATCAAGGTCGAGGTCGCTGCAGCGGATTCCTCCGACGCCGACGTCGACAAGGCCCTCGACGAGCTCCGCGGCCGCTTCGGCACGCTGAAGTCCGTTGACCGCCCGGCCGCCGATGGTGACTTCCTGACCATCGACATCACCGCCACGATCGACGGCGCCGAGATCGACTCCGCCACCGGCCTGTCCTACCAGGTTGGCGCCGGCACCATGCTTGAAGGCCTCGACGAGGCCGTCACGGGTCTCTCCGCCGAAGAAGAAGCAATCTTCGACACCACGCTGGTTGGCGGCGAGCACGCCGGCGAGGCAGCCCAGGTCAAGGTTGCGGTCAAGACCGTCAAGGAGCGCGAGCTCCCCGAGGCCAACGACGATTTCGCCCAGCTGGCATCCGAGTTCGACACCCTTGCCGAACTGCGCGAAGACCTTGCCAAGCAGGCCGCTGAGTCCAAGGTCGTCGGCCAGGGCGTCGAAGCCCGCGACAAGGTCTTGGACAAGCTCGTCGAGCTCATCGAGGTTCCGGTTCCGGACTCCGTGGTTGAGGAGCAGCTCGAAGCGCACTTCAACGCCGAGAACGCCCACGGTGAGGGCGAGCACGACACCGAGGAGCACCGTGCCGAGGTCAAGGCCAACACGGCCCGCGCCTTCCAGAACGAGATCATCCTTGACGCCATTGCCGACAAGGAAGAAGTGAGCGTCAGCCAGAACGAGCTGATCGACTACATCGTCACCACCGCAAGCCAGTACGGCATGGACCCGAACCAGTTCGCCCAGATCATCGATCAGAGCGGCCAGGTTCCCATGATGGTTTCCGAGGTACGCCGCCGCAAGGCCCTCGCAGTCGTCCTCGGCCAGGCCGAGGTTGTCGACTCCGAAGGCAACAAGGTCGACCTCAGCGACTTCGTGCGCCCCGCAGGCGAAGAGGCCTCCGTCGAGGAAGCCGAAGAGGCAGCCGTTGTTCCGAGCGACGACCCCGCTGCAGTGAAGTTCTAGTTTCACCTCAAGCCGCCCCCGGATCCTTGATCCGGGGGCGGCTTGGTTTAAGCCCGGTGAGCATTGAAAGCGAGCTCTTCGGCAATCGTGCGCCGTCAGCGAACAGTGCGATTCGGGAGAACAAATCGCCGTGGAAAACGGTTAGTGTCCAAGTAGTGAAGATCAGGGATGGCAAGTTCAGCAATGGCCCTGTCACCAGCGAGAGGTAAGTACTTATGTCACAGCACGCAGAGGCGCCCAGGATGGCAACCGTCGATCCAGCGGCCCAGGACAACTACATCTACAACCGCCTGCTGAAAGAGCGCATCATCTGGCTCGGATCCGAAGTCCGGGATGAAAACGCCAACGCGATCTGCTCCCAGCTCCTCCTCCTCTCCGCTGAAGACCCGGAGAAGGACATCTACCTGTACATCAACTCGCCCGGCGGCTCGGTGACTGCCGGCATGGCCATCTACGACACGATGCAGTTCATTCCGAACGACGTCGTGACCGTTGCCACAGGGCTGGCGGCCTCCATGGGCCAGTTCCTCCTTTCCTCGGGCACCAAGGGCAAGCGCTACGCCACTCCGAACGCACGCATCCTGATGCACCAGCCTTCCGGCGGCATCGGTGGAACGGCGTCGGACATCAAGATCCAGGCGGAGCTGATCCTGCACATGAAGAAGGTCATGGCCGAGCTGACAGCCGAACAGACCGGACAGACTGTGGAGACCATCCTCAAGGACAACGACCGCGACAAGTGGTTCACGGCAACCGAGGCTCTCGCTTACGGCTTCTTCGACAAGATCTCTGCCCACGCGGGATCGGTCGCCGGCGGCGGCGGGACGGCGAATTCCTCGAATTCCGAGACCCCGTCGACCTCCGAGAAGTAACCGGCACCAAGAAACATTCAGATCAGGAGCAATAAAATGAACTACAACTTTGGATGGTCTGCCGGTAATCTCCCGTCCAGCCGTTACGTCCTCCCGCAGTTCGAGGAGCGCACGCCCTACGGCTTCAAGCGCCAGGACCCGTACACGAAGCTCTTCGAGGACCGCATCATCTTCCTCGGTGTCCAGGTTGACGACGCTTCGGCTGACGACATCATGGCCCAGCTGCTCGTTCTCGAGTCCACGGACCCGGACCGCGACATCACGTTGTACATCAACTCCCCGGGCGGTTCGTTCACGGCCATGACGGCTATCTACGACACCATGCAGTACATCCGTCCCGAGATCCAGACCGTTTGCCTGGGCCAGGCCGCCAGCGCCGCAGCAGTGCTGCTCGCAGCCGGCACTCCCGGTAAGCGCCTCGCTTTGCCGAACGCCCGCGTCCTGATCCACCAGCCGGCCCTGTCGGGCGGCCAGGGTGGACAGGCTTCGGACCTTGAGATCCAGGCGGCCGAAGTGATGCGCATGCGCACGTGGCTCGAGGACACGCTGGCCCACCACTCGGGCCGGACCTCGGAGCAGGTCAACAATGACATCGAGCGCGACAAGATCCTCACCGCCGCTGAGGCGATGGACTATGGATTGATCGACCAGGTGCTCGATTCCCGCAAGATCAAGCCCCAGGCGATCGCCAGGTAGCTGGCTAAAACTCGACGCCGGTGCGGTTCAGGAAATATGGGCCGCATCGGCGTTCTGTTTCAACCCAAGCAGCCCATTGTGACCTACAGTGGAAGTTGTCATGGTGGCGCCCCCGCTGCGATCTTCCGTTCTTGGCAGATAGGTACGGGGCTGCACCACCCGCATGAAACGAAGGGATTCCCACATGGCTCGGATTGGCGAGAGCACGGATCTGCTGAAGTGTTCTTTCTGCGGAAAGAGCCAGAAGCAGGTGCGGAAGCTGATTGCCGGGCCCGGCGTGTACATCTGCGACGAGTGCATCGAACTCTGCAACGAGATCATCGAAGAGGAACTCGCGGAAGTATCGGATCTTGGCAGCTTCGAGTTGCCCAAGCCGAGGGAGATCTTCGATTTCCTCCAGGAGTACGTGATCGGCCAGGAACCTGCGAAGCGCTCCCTCGCCGTCGCGGTGTACAACCACTACAAGCGCATCCAGGCGGGCCACGCGCCCAAGACCGGCCTTGGTGAAGGCGGACACCACGAAGACGTGGAGATCGCCAAATCCAACATCCTGCTGATTGGCCCCACCGGGTGCGGCAAGACCTACTTGGCGCAAACCCTGGCCCGCCGTCTTAACGTCCCCTTCGCGGTCGCCGATGCCACGGCCCTGACTGAGGCCGGATATGTCGGCGAAGACGTCGAGAACATCCTGCTGAAGCTCATCCAGGCCGCGGACTATGACGTCAAGAAGGCCGAACAGGGCATCATCTACATCGACGAGATCGACAAGATTTCGCGCAAGAGCGAGAACCCGTCCATCACGCGCGATGTGTCCGGCGAAGGCGTCCAGCAGGCGCTCCTGAAGATCCTCGAGGGCACCGTGGCTTCTGTTCCGCCGCAGGGCGGACGCAAACACCCGCATCAGGAATTCATCCAGATCGACACCACCAACGTGCTGTTCATTGTGGCCGGTGCGTTCGCCGGGCTTGAGGACATCATCGGATCCCGCTCGGGCCGCAAAGGCATTGGTTTCGGGGCCCCGCTCAACGAGGTCAAGGACAACGCGGACAGCTACGGCGAGGTGATGCCGGAGGATCTGCTCAAGTTCGGGCTCATTCCTGAATTCATCGGGCGCCTGCCCGTGATCACCACCGTGTCCAACCTTGACCGTTCCGCGCTCATCCAGATTCTCTCCAAGCCCAAGAACGCCCTGATCAAGCAGTACCAGAAGATGTTCCAGCTGGACGGCGTGGAGCTGTTGTTCGACGACGATGCCCTTGACTCGATTGCGGACCAAGCCTTGGAACGCGGCACCGGAGCCCGAGGCCTGCGCGCCATCATGGAGGAAGTGCTGCTCCCGGTCATGTTCGACCTGCCCAGCAGGGACGACATCGCGAGCGTTGTTATTACCGCCGACGCCGTGGCCAAGAAGGGCCAGCCCACCATGATCGCGCACGAGGTCGTTGCGAAGCGTCGGAATAAGTCGGCCTAGCCTGGGGTTTGCATGGTTGGTGCCGGACACCCGTTCGTCCGGCAGCAGCGTCCCTTTCTTCCTACCCAAGGAGTTCCCTGTGCCCGAGCAGACCGCCAACAAGGTTGATTTCTGGTTCGATCCCATGTGCCCCTTTGCCTGGGTGACCTCCCGCTGGATCGGCGAAGTCGAAGACGTCCGTGGCATCGAGACCAACTGGAACGTCATGAGTCTCTCCGTCCTCAATGAAGGCCGCGAGCTGCCTGCTGAATACACCGAGAAGATGAAGCTGGGCTGGGGACCGGTCCGCGTCATCATTGCTGCCCGCGAGCTGCACGGCGATGAGTACATCAAGCCGTTGTACGACGCGATGGGCTCACTCATCCACCACGAAGGCGTCAAGGATTTCGCCGAGGTCATCTCCAAGGCACTGGCTGAAACCGGCTTGCCCGCCGAGTTGGCCCGCTTTGCCGATTCCGAGGAATACGATGTCCAGTTGCGTGCCAGCCACGAAGCGGGAATCTCCCTGGTGGGCCAGGACGTCGGCACGCCGGTGGTCGCCGTCAACGGCACGGCCTTCTTCGGCCCGGTCCTCACCCGTATTCCCCGTGGCGAGGAAGCCGGCTTGATCTGGGACGCCACCGTCACCCTGGCCGGCTACCCGCACTTCTTCGAGTTGAAGCGAAGCCGCACGGAAAGCCCCGAATTCAACTAGCGGGAAGTCAACGCTTCTGAATTCAAGTACCCTCGGCCGTCCTTCGAGGCACAGGCTACTTCAGGAATCGCGAGGTTCTGCGGTCCGCGAGGATTTTTCCGTTCGTTTGGCAGACAGGGCAGTACTGCAAAGCCGTGTCGGCAAAGGACACCTCGCGGATCGTGGTTCCACACACCGGGCAGGGCTGCCCTGCCCTGCCGTGGACCCGCATGGTGCTGCGCTTCGTGTCCTTGAGTTCGCTGGAGGCTTTCCCCACTGCGGCGGTGACGGCCGCGCCCAGGATGCTTTCGATGGACTCATAGAGGACATGAGTTGCGTCCTGGTCCAGCGACTTGGCGATCGCGAACGGTGAAATCTTCGCGGCGTGAAGGATTTCGTCACTGTAGGCATTGCCGATGCCCGCAATGACACTTTGGCTCCGGAGGAGCCCCTTGATCTGGTGCGGGCTTGCGGCAAGGATTCCGGCCAGTGTTTCTTCGGTGAATTCGGGGCCGAGCGGGTCCGGGCCTAGCGTCGCGATCCCGGGAACGTCCAAGGGGTCGAGGACCACGTAGATGGCCAGGCTCTTCTTCGTTCCCGCCTCCGTCAGGTCAACACCGACGGGCGTCGAGCCGTCGCTCTTGGTGAAGCCGAGCCTCGCGGCGATATTGCTGCCGCCCATCCGTAGCTGGGCTTGCGATGGCTGTTCCGTGTAGCGCAGCCACCCGGCTTTGGCGAGATGGAAGATGAAATGGATGCCGTCGGCGTCGAGACTGACGAACTTGCCGAAGCGTTCCACCCCGACGATCTTTCGACCCTCCAGGGCTGAGTATGGGGGATCGGCCGTCTTCAGCACGGCAAAGGAAGTGATCTGAATCTTCGTCAGTTCGGCACCGAGAAGATTCCTGCCCAGGAAGGCAGTCAACCCGGCCACCTCGGGAAGTTCTGGCATAGCAACACTGTGCCACAAAGCACCCATGCCCAGAACCCCGGACGCCCGCCACGAAGCCCCGAATTACATACCAGTAGTTCCTGAAGAGGGCTTGTGCTTGCTGGGGAGCAGGTCAAGAATAGAACTTACCCACTTCGAAAGAAGAGGGACACGGAAACCAGAGATTCAGTGATATGTATCTGACGCAGCCTTCGGCAAAGTTGGATGCAAGCTACCAGTGACGAGGTAGGAAGACCTGAAAGTCCGAGGATTCCGCCAGACTGCCAAGACGTCACCAGGCAGCCGAAGAGTCGAAGCCCCACCAACGGCTAAACGCTGATGGGGCTTCCCCTTTGCCCGGGAACGCCCGGGCACCTTACGGACTACGCTTGCGCGGGCTCCTCGGCAGGTGCCAGGACAACGTCGCTCACCGTGAGTTCGCCGTCCCCTGCAACCAGTGAGATCTCCTGTGCGTTGGCCGCGGCCTTCAGGTCTCCCAGTCCGGCTTCCAGTTGTGCAACGAACGACTCGGTTGCGCTGATGGTGGCGGAGAGAACCTCGGTGCGCTGCTTGACTTTGGCTTCGGACTTGGCCTTGCGGATGCCGCTCAGCGCGATGCCGACGGTGCCCAGCATCGTGGTGTCGCCGTCGACGATTTCCACGGCTGCCGGCCATGGCGCGCGGTGGACTGAACCCGTGCGCCACCAGCTCCAGACCTCTTCGGTGGCGAAGGGGAGGAACGGCGCGAAGAGGCGCAATAGCGCATCCAGTGCGGTGGCGAGGGCAGCAAGCACGGAGGCCTGCTCAGCCTCGCCGGCCGCACCGTAGGCACGGTCCTTGATGAGCTCCACGTAGTCGTCCGTGAACTGCCAGAAGAACGATTCCGTGATCTGCAGGGCGCGGGCGTAGTCGTAGTTGTCGAACGCCTTGGTGGACTGGGCCACGACGTCGGCCAGCTGCGCCAAAAGTGCACGGTCCAGGGGGTTGCTCAGGACGGACAGGTCCGAGCCGACCACCGAGTTCTCCGTGGCGCCCAGGTTCAACACGAACTTGGAGGCGTTGAGCAACTTGATGGCCAGGCGGCGGCCGATCTTCATCTGGGCGATCTCGTACGCCGTGTCCGCACCGAGCTTGGCCGAGGCGGCCCAGTAACGGACGGCGTCCGAGCCGAATTCGTTCAGGACG
Organism: Arthrobacter sp. efr-133-R2A-63; assembly: GCF_030209795.1. Classification (NCBI taxonomy): domain Bacteria; kingdom Bacillati; phylum Actinomycetota; class Actinomycetes; order Micrococcales; family Micrococcaceae; genus Arthrobacter; species Arthrobacter sp. efr-133-R2A-63. The sequence goes on from NZ_JARVRG010000010.1 coordinate 53,257, forward strand.
TCGGTGGGAACAACCACGTTGCCCTTGGACTTGGACATCTTCTTGCGGTCCGGGTCCAGGATCCAGCCCGAGATGGCTGCGTGCTTCCAGGGAGCGCTGTCCTGCAGGGCATCTGCCCGGACAGCCGAGGAGAAGAGCCAGGTGCGGATGATGTCGTGGCCCTGGGGGCGGAGGTCAAAGGGGTAGACCTTGCTGAATAGTTCCTCGTCACGGCTCCAGCCGCCCACGATCTGCGGAGTCAGCGACGACGTGGCCCAGGTGTCCAGGACATCGGCGTCGCCGATGAAGCCGTTGGGCTGCTCGCGCTGGGACTCGTCGAAGCCGGGTGCCGCGTCCGCCGCGGGGTCTACGGGCAAGGATTCGTCGGACGGCAGGATCGGGTTTTCGTAGTCCGGGTTGCCCTGCGCATCCAGCGGGTACCAGACGGGAATCGGCACACCGAAGAAGCGCTGGCGCGAAACGAGCCAATCGCCGTTGAGCCCGGAGATCCAGTTCTCGTAGCGGGAACGCATGAAGGACGGGTGGAACTCGATCTCGTGTCCGCGCGCGATCAACCGTTCGCGGCGGTCCTCGTCACGCCCGCCATTGCGGATGTACCACTGGCGCGACGTGACAACCTCAAGGGGCTTGTCGCCCTTCTCGAAGAAGTTCACGGGGTGCGTGATCTTCTTGGGTTCGCCATCCAGCAGATCTGCGGCAATGAGCAGCTCCACCACTGTTTCCTTGGCGGAGAACGCGGTCTTGCCGGCAATTGCCGCGTAGGCTTCCTTGCCGGCGTCGGTGGTGATCCACTCAGGGGTTTCCGCGATGATGCGTCCGTCGCGGCCCATGATGGCACGGGTGGGCAACTGCAGCTCGCGCCACCAGGTGACGTCGGTCAGGTCGCCGAAGGTACAGACCATGGCGATGCCGGAGCCCTTGTCCGCCTTGGCGAGCGGGTGGGCTTTGACCTCGAGCTCGACGTCGAACAGGGGGGACCTGACGGTCTTGCCGAACAGCGGCTGGTAGCGCTCGTCGTCGGGGTTTGCCACCAGCGCCGCGCACGCGGCGAGCAGTTCAGGACGCGTTGTCTCGATGTAGATCTTCTCGCCGTCGGCGGTGAAGAAGGGGTAGCGGTAGTACGCGCCGGCAACGTCGCGGTCCTCCAGCTCGGCCTGGGCGACGGCGGTACGGAACGTCACGTCCCACAGGGTGGGGGCCTCGGCCATGTAGGCATCCCCGGCGTTCAGGTTCGCGATGAAGGCGCGCTGGGACACCGCACGGGAGGTGTCGTCGATCGTGCGGTACGTGAGGTCCCAGTCAACGGACAGGCCGAGGGTCTGGAACAGGTTCTCGAAGACCTTCTCGTCCTCGACGGCGAGTTCCTCGCAGAGCTCGATGAAGTTCCGGCGCGAGACGACGTCGAAATCGCGCTGGTTCTTCGCCGGCTGTGCCGGCGGGCGGTAGCCGGCGTTGTAGGGGATGGCGGGATCGCAGCGGACGCCGTAGTAGTTCTGCACGCGGCGCTCAGTGGGGAGCCCGTTGTCGTCCCAGCCCATCGGGTAGAAGACGTTCTTGCCGGTCATGCGCATGTAGCGGGCCTGGACATCCGTCTGCGTGAACGAGAACATGTGGCCCACGTGGAGCGAACCGGATGCGGTGGGCGGGGGAGTGTCGATCGAGTAGACCTGCTCCCGGGTGGTGTCCGGGTTGAACTTGTAGGTTCCTTCGTCCAGCCAGCGCCGCGTCAGGGCAGCCTCGAGGCCTTCAAGGGCCGGCTTGTCGGGAACGTTGATGGGGGCGGTGGCGGGCGTGTCTGTACCCTGCGTTGATTCAGCCATGGGCCAATTGTTTCATGGCGCCCTTTGTTCCGTGGCACGCGGACGTGCCGTAGCATGCGGGCCATGACGGAACTCAAGGATGTTTTGGCCATCAAGCGCATCTATGACGAAGCAAGCGACGACGACGGCTGCCGGGTTCTGGTGGACCGGCTCTGGCCGCGAGGGGTATCCAAAGAACGGGCCCACCTGGATCTCTGGCTCAAGGAAATAGCGCCCTCGCCGCCGCTGCGCACCGAGTTTGCTCATATGCAGGAGCGATTCGGGGACTTCCGCCGTGCATACCTCGCCGAGCTGGAACAGAATTCCGCCGTGGAGCAGTTGCTGGGGTTGGCTGCCGGGAAAAAGCGTGTGACGCTGCTCTATGGCGCCAGGGATCCCGAAGTGAACCACGCCCGCGTTCTGCTGGAGTTCCTGCTGGGTGCCGGGGCGGAGGCATGACGCCGCAGCGTCCGCGGTTTGCGCGGGCCTATGCCCGGGCGGTTCCGGCGATAAACCTCCGCGGGGGCACAGAGCACCGGCGGACCTTGCTCGCCGGGCTGCGTGGCCGCGTCATCGAGGTCGGCGCCGGCGAGGGCTCGTCGTTCGGCCTGTACCCAGCCACTGTGGAAAGCGTCCTCGCGGTTGAACCTGATGACTACCTCAGGGAGCTTGCCGGAGCCAAGGCGCAGGCCGCTCCGGTGCCGGTCACGGTTGTTCCTGGAACCGCCGAAAACATTCCGGCGGACGACGGCGGGGCGGACGCCGTCGTCGTCAGTCTTGTCCTCTGCAGCGTCGCCGACCAGGCGGCGGCGTTGGCGGAAATCCGCCGGGTGCTGGGTCCCGGCGGAACCTTGGCGTTCTACGAGCACGTGCGCTCGGACAAGCGGTTTATCGCGGCAGTCGAAGACGTGCTCACTCCGGCCTGGCAGCATATGGCCGGAGGCTGCCATCCCAACCGCAACACCCTCGAGGCGATCGGCGCCGCTGGCTTCCAGATGGTGCACCATGAGCGTTTCGGCTTCTCTGCGGGGCCGCTGTCGCCGTCGATCGCCCACATCCTGGGCCGTGCGGTTTCTCCGGGTGAACCGCGTTAGGGTGGTGCCATGACTGAGGAAGTACAGACAAAGACCGCAGTGGTGACCGGCGCGAGCACCGGAATCGGCGAGGCCACAGTGCGGGCCCTGGCCGCCGATGGATGGAAGGTATTCGCTGTCGCCCGCCGTGCGGAGCGGCTCGAGGCACTCGGCGCCGAGAGCGGCGCTGTGCCGTTCGCCGCGGACATCACCAACGACGACGACGTCGCGGCCTTGCTCTCCGCCGTCACCGAGGCAGGGGGAGCGGACACGCTCATCAACATCGCGGGCGGCGCACGGGGCGCTGACACCCTGGCCAATGCGCAGACCGAAGACTGGGACTGGATGTACCAAGTCAACGTGCTCGGCACCCTGAAGTTGACCCGGGCCTTCCTCCCGATGCTGCGGGCCAACGGAGAGGGCACTGTCCTGAACCTGACGTCTACCGCGGGATTCACGGCCTACGAGGGCGGCGGCGGGTACAACGCGGCCAAGTTCGCCCAGCACGCCATGACCGGTGCCCTGCGCCTTGAAGAAGCCGAGAACAACATCCGCGTGATCGAGGTGGCACCTGGCCTGGTCCACACAGAGGAGTTCGCGCTCAATCGCCTAGGCGATGCCACTGCGGCGGCGAAGGTGTACGCCGGGGTCGAGAAGCCGCTCACGCCCGAGGACGTCGCCGACGTCGTCAAGTACGCGGTCTCGGTCCCGCACCACATCAACCTCGACGAGATCATCGTCCGACCGGTGGCGCAGGCAGCTACCCACAAGTTGATCCGCAAGGGCTAAGGTCGAGGCGTCGCGCGTTTCACCCAAGTGGAGCTCGCGGCGCCGCTGCCGTTAGACTTGTGGCACAAGCTTTGACCCGGACATCACCGGTGAGCTTCCGGAAGAACACCCCCGCCACCACGGGAGCCAGTAGAACCGGACGGGTAAGCCCGTCACAGCAGCAATGAGCGGCCGACGCCGGAACGGCTCCCCTTCACAGGGGGCAGCACCAGCGGCGGTAAGTGAGGTGGTACCGCGGTACCGGCGCTGTTGGAAACAACGCAGCTGGCGCCGTCCTCGCATCCTGAATGAAACTTTGTGTTCACCGGCTCAACCCAGGATGAAGAGATGACGTATTACCCCAAGGCCTCCACAACTCCGTCCGGCACCTCACGAGGGGTGTCCGCCTCCGTGAAGTTCCCGGAGATCGAAGAGCGCATCCTCAAGTACTGGGATGAAGACGGCACCTTCCAAGCCAGCATCGACAACCGCAGCGCCGATCTGCCCGGCGGGCACCCCGGCAGCAACGAGTTCGTCTTCTACGACGGTCCTCCTTTCGCCAACGGGCTGCCCCACTACGGCCACCTCCTGACCGGCTACGCCAAGGATCTGGTGGGCCGCTACCAGACCCAGCGCGGCAAGCGCGTGGAGCGGCGCTTCGGTTGGGATACCCACGGCCTGCCCGCTGAACTCGAAGCAATGAAGCAACTGGGCATGACGGACAAGACCCAGATCGAAGCGATGGGCATCGACAAGTTCAACGACGCCTGCCGTGCCTCCGTCATGAAATACGCGGACGAATGGAAGAGCTACGTCACGCGGCAGGCACGCTGGGTGGACTTCGACAACGACTACAAGACCCTCAACGTCGAGTACATGGAGTCTGTCCTGTGGGCCTTCAAGCAGCTCCACGAGAAGGGCCTCACCTACAACGGGTACCGCGTCCTGCCGTACTGCTGGAAGGACGAGACGCCGCTGTCCAACCATGAGCTGCGCATGGATGACGACGTCTACAAGAACCGCCAGGACCAGACCGTCACGGTGACCTTCCCCATCAAGGCAGGGGAGACCGAGCTCTCCAAGTCCCTGGCCGGCGTGCAGGCGCTCGCGTGGACCACGACCCCCTGGACCCTGCCCACCAACCTGGCGCTCGCCGTCGGGCCGGACATCTCTTACGCGGTGGTTCCTGCCGGTCCCAACGGGATCAAGGCCGCCTCCGCGGAGGCTCCGGTGACGGGCAGCTTCCTGCTGGCCGCCGATCTGCTCGGCAGCTACGCGAAGGACCTGGGGTACGACGACGGCGCCGCCGCACTTTCTGCCGTCACGGCCAGTTACACGGGCACCGAGTTGGCCGGACTGGAGTACGAGCCGCTGTGGGACTACTTCTCCGACACCGAGAAATACGGCACCCAGAACGGCTGGCGTTTCCTCGTGGCGGACTACGTCACCACCACGGACGGTACGGGCATCGTCCACCAGGCCCCGGCCTACGGTGAAGACGACCAGAAAGTCTGTGAGGACGCCGGTATCCCCGTGGTCCTTTCCGTCGACGAAGGCGCCAAGTTCCTCCACCTGTTCGCGCACGGACCCCTCGCCGAAATCTCCGGGCTGCAGGTGTTCGATGCCAACAAGCCGATCACGCAGGCACTGCGTTCCGGCGGGCGTTTGGTTCGACAGGCCAGCTACGAGCACAGCTACCCGCATTGCTGGCGTTGCCGCAACCCTTTGATCTACCGCGCCGTGTCCTCGTGGTATGTGGAGGTCACCAAGTTCAAGGACCGGATGTCCGAACTGAACCAGGAGATCAACTGGATCCCCGGCAACGTCAAGGACGGACAGTTCGGCAAGTGGCTGGCCAACGCCCGTGACTGGTCCATCAGCCGCAACCGCTACTGGGGCTCGCCCATCCCGGTGTGGCAGTCCGATGACCCCGAGTACCCGCGCACGGACGTTTACGGCTCCCTCGCCGAGATGGAGGCCGATTTCGGCCGCCTGCCGGTGAACAACGACGGCCAGGTTGACCTGCACCGCCCGTTCATCGACGAACTGACCCGGCCCAACCCTGACGACCCGCGCGCTCCTGAAGAGGGCCAGTCCACCATGCGCCGGGTGGAGGACGTCCTGGACGTCTGGTTCGACTCGGGTTCCATGCCCTACGGCCAGGTGCACTATCCGTTCCAGAACGAGGAATGGTTCGAGACCCACAACCCTGCCGACTTCATCGTCGAGTACATCGGGCAGACCCGCGGCTGGTTCTACATGCTGCACATCCTGTCCACGGCGCTCTTCGACCGGCCGGCCTTCCGCAATGTGATCAGCCACGGCATCGTGCTGGGCTCCGACGGACAGAAGATGTCCAAGAGCCTGCGCAACTACCCGGACGTTTCCGAGGTCCTTGACCGCGACGGCTCCGACGCCATGCGCTGGTTCCTGATGTCCAGTCCCATCCTGCGTGGCGGCAACCTCGTGGTCACCGAACAGGGAATCCGCGACGGCGTCCGCCAAGTCATCCTGCCGCTGTGGAATGTCTACAGCTTCTTCACGCTGTACACGAACGCTTCCCACGCAGTGGATGGGACAGCCGCCGGTTATGACGCCAAGCTGCGCTACGACGGCTACACGGACACAATGGACCAGTACTTGCTGGCAAACACCGGCGACCTCGTCCGCAACATCACCTCCAGCCTGGACGCATACGACATTTCCGGGGCTTGCGATGAACTGCGCAGCTACTTGGACATGCTCACCAACTGGTACGTGCGCCGCAGCCGGCAGCGCTTCTTCGACGAGAACACCGACGCCTTCGACGCCCTCTACACGGCACTCGAGGCAGTCTGCCGTGTCTCGGCATCGTTGCTTCCCCTGGTTTCCGAGGAGATCTGGCGTGGCCTGACCGGAGGGCGTTCCGTGCATCTGGCTGACTGGCCCGAGGCCTCGTTGTTCCCGGCAAATCCGGAACTCGTCGAGGCCATGGACCGGGTCCAGCAGATCTGCTCCACCGGTTCCAGCCTGCGCAAGGCCGCCAACCTTCGCGTTCGCCTGCCGCTGCAGGAACTCACGGTGGTGGCACCCGGTGCCGATGCGCTGGAAGGGTTCGCCGCCGTCGTCGCGGATGAACTGAACCTGCGGTCCGTCCGCCTCCTCGACGCGGCTACAGCGTCGCCGGAGGAATTCGGTATCGAGCAGAAACTCGTGGTCAATGCCCGCGCGGCAGGTCCGCGGCTGGGCAAGAACGTCCAGCAGGCCATCAAGGGTTCCAAGTCCGGCGACTGGTCTGTTTCCGATGCAGGAGTGGTCACGGCAGGAGGCCTCGAGCTGGAACCGCAGGAGTACACGCTCGAGACCGTCGTCGCGGAATCCGCTGACGGTTCCTCCGCGGCCGTCGCTGTCCTTCCGGGGGGTGGCTTCGTGGTCCTGAACACCGAGGTGACTCCGGAATTGGCTGCCGAAGGGCTGGCCCGGGACATGGTCCGCGCCATCCAGCAGGCCCGCAAGGACGCAGGACTTAATGTCAGCGACCGCATCCACACCACGGTCCTGGCCGTCCACGACGTCGTTGATGCCTTGCGCGCCAATGAAGAGCTGGTCAAGACCGAAACCCTGTCCCTCAAGCTCGACCCCGTCGTCTCCGGCGACGCCGCCGAGCCGCAGATCACCGTTACCAGGATCGAGGCCTAGTACATGAGCGACGAATTCTCCGTAGAAAGCGTCTACGCCGAACTCCTCGGCCGCGCCCCGGAAAACAAAATGGAGCCGCGCCTGGCGCCCCTGTACCGGGCCATGGATGTACTGGGGGAGCCCAACAAGGCGTTCCCGATCATCCACATCACGGGCACCAATGGCAAGACGTCCACCGCCCGCATGATCGAGGCGGGGCTTCGTGCCCACGGCTTGAGCACGGGCCGCTACACGAGTCCGCACCTGTCCAAGGTCACCGAGCGCATCAGCATCGACGGCGAGCCGGTTTCGGACGAGACCTTTGTCCGGATCTGGGACGAGATCCGTCCGTACCTCGAAATCGTGGACAAGGAACTCGAGGCCGACGGCCAGCCCCGGCTCACGTACTTCGAGTGCCTGACCATCCTGGGCTTCGCGGTCTTCGCTGACCAGCCTGTCAATGTCGCTGTCATCGAGGTGGGCCTGGGCGGCATCACCGATGCCACGAATGTGGGCGACGGACAGGTTTCCGTGGTGACGCCGATTTCGCTCGACCACACGGATCTCCTCGGCGACACCACCGAGGACATCGCCCACGAGAAGGCCGGAATCATCAAGCCCGGCGGCTTCCTGATCAGCGCGGCCCAGCCCGTGGACGCCGCCCAGGTGCTCCTGGAGAAGGCGCGCGAGGTGGGGGTGCCGTTCCGCTTCGAAGGTGTCGAGTTCGGGGTCGAGTCCCGTAGCGTCGCCGTCGGGGGCCAAGTGCTCACCATCCAGGGGCTCGCGGGCCGCTATGAGGACCTGCTGCTGCCGTTGCACGGCGCCCACCAGGCCGAGAACGCGGCAGTCGCCGTCGCGGCACTGGAGGCCTTCTTCGGCGGAGGCGAGAAGGAACTCGACGGCGACGTCCTGCGCGAGGCTTTCGGAAACGTCACCTCGCCCGGCCGTCTTGAGGTGGTGCGCACCGCTCCTACGATCATCGTGGATGCCGCCCACAACCCTGACGGCATCCGCGTCTCTGCCGAGGCAATCGAAGAGGCCTTCAGCTTCAGCAAACTCGTGGTGGTCCTCGGGGTCCTGAAGGAAAAGGACGCGGAAGAAATCCTGCGGCAGCTCAAGGAATCCCTGGGCGGACTGGCAGAAGAGTTCTGTTTCACGCAGTCCAGCTCGCCGCGGGCGATCCCGGCCGCGCAGCTGGCCGATCTCGCCGTCGACCTTGGCTTCGGAGCGGACAACGTCCACATTGCCGAGAAGCTGGATGACGCGATCGAGTGGGCCGTGGAGCGTGCCGAAGCCAATGATGATTTGGCCGGCGGCGTGCTCGTCACGGGTTCCATCACCGTGGTGGCGGAAGCCCGCATGCTCCTCGGGAAGGTAGGTTCCTGAGCATGGCCAAACTCACCAAAGCCCAGCGTGAATGGCGGCCCGGGATGCCCAAGAAGCGCCGCTCCACCAAGGTGATGTTCGCCTCGACCGTGCTGCTTTTGGAGGCCTTCGTCGCGTTCTTCGCCACCTTGGCTGTCTTCGGACTGAAACGTGGAGAGCCGGCGCTGGTGCTGGGCTTCGGCATCACCCTGAGCGTCGTGCTGATCCTGGCGTGTGCCGTGCTCAGCAGGCCGTGGGGCATCGGCCTCGGCTGGGTAATGCAGCTGGTCTTGATTCTCTCCGGCTTCGTCGAGCCCACGATGTTCGTGGTGGGAGTCCTCTTCGCCGCCTGCTGGTGGTACGGCATCCGTGCCGGGATGAGGATCGACCGCGAGAATGCCCAGCGTGATCGTGAGCAAGCCGAATGGGACGCTTCGCACGGGGAAGACTCCGCCGGGCAATCCGCCTGAGCGAAACCCCGTAAACTGGCTGGGAAACCCACACATCCAACATTGGAGCAACCGTGAGCATTGAGCGCACCCTTGTACTGATCAAGCCCGACGGCGTCGCCCGCAACTTGAGCGGCAACATCCTCGCCCGCATCGAGTCCAAGGGATACTCCCTGGTCGAATTGAAGAAGGTCAACGCCACCCGCGATCTGCTGGAGCAGCACTACGAAGAGCACCTGGGCAAGCCGTTCTACGAGCCGCTGGTCGAATTCATGCTCAGCGGCCCGGTTGTCGCCGCCATCTTCGAGGGTCACCGCGTGATCGAAGGCTTCCGTTCCCTTGCGGGAACCACGGACCCGACGACGGCGGCGCCCGGCACCATCCGTGGCGACTTCGGCCGTGACTGGGGCCTGGCTGTGCAGCAGAACCTGGTCCACGGTTCCGATTCGGTGGATTCCGCCGAGCGCGAGATCAAGATCTGGTTCGGCGCGTAGTTTCCCACCACGCCAACGAACAACGCGGGGTCACTTACGGTCCATCCGGAGGTCCGGAATGGGCCGTAAGTGACCCCGCGTTAGTTAAGGGATAAGTGCTCAGTAACCCGAAGTGCCGATGAAGACATTGATGAAGGAAAAGAAAATGCTCGCGATCACGGCAACGTAGAGCAGCGCGGAAATGATCCAACCGGATTCGGCGAGGATCTTCGCCAGGCCTGCCGGCGCTGGAATGACCCCGTGCGCCACGTTCCTGATGGTCACGAAGACGAAGAGCGGGATCATGCATGCCCACACCACCATGCAGAACGGGCACAGGATGTGAATGACATACAGTGCCTGGGACCATAGCCAGACGATGAAGATGAAGCCCAGTGTGACGCCGGTCTGGAGTCCGATCCAGTACCAGCGGGCGAACTTGGCCCCCGCAAAGATTGCCATGGCCGTGGTGATGATCACGGCGAAGGCGACAATGCCGATGAACATATTGGGGAAACCGAAAACCGAACTCTGCGGTGTCTTCATGACGCTGCCGCACGATACCCACGGATTGAGGTCGCAGGCCGTTACGTGGTTCGGGTCGATGAGGACCTGCAGCTTTTCCAGCACGAGCGCCCCGGATGCAAGCCACGCGATGGCGCCGGTGGCGAGCAATAGCCACGCAAAGGGGCGGTCGCGGACCATGCGCGGAAATGCGGAGTCCGCGGCGTTCTTCCCTGCAGGGGTTTTCGCGTTCTCCTGCCGGAGGGATCGGGCATCGTTGTTGGCCAGGTTCGGGCTGGCGGGGCTCGGCATGGTTGGCTGTCCTTTTCTGGGAGGCCCGGCGCGGAACCGGGGAGTGCTCTTGGGAGGATTCTAGCCGCGCCGGCTGGAGGGCGCGTCCAGCGAGGGCGACGGCACGGAAGGTTTCAGGGCGTGCTTCCTGCCGGGAGTGCGGGCGTGTGAGAGAATGAACATGGCCGGAAGCCGATCCACATGCGGAATCCGGTCCGGTATCTTGTTCCCAAGACCGCCAGTCATATGCAGGGCATGCCCAGGATCCAATGATCCCCGGAAGCGCCGCAGTGGCAATGGACGGCACCTGGTTGTGTTTTTAGAACAACGGGTTTGGAGCGAAGCCGGCTTTCCGTGGATGCCGCACCCCCATGCTGGTGCGAACCGGAAAGAACACTACTGACTTCTGTCAACGCCTGCGGGTTTTGACAATATTGCCCCTCTGGGCACCGGATGTGGCGGTTGCGCAAGGGCAGGAGTGTTGCCACATATGGATAATGAGCAAGTTGTAGCCGCCGCCGAAGATGCGGCGTCCGCCGAGACCACTGAAGCACCCAAGAAGGTCACCCGCACCCGCCGCAAGGCGGCACCGAAGACGGTCGCTGCGGACGCAACCCCCGACGTCGGAGCTGCCGCCACCGTTGAGCCGCTCGCTGCGGACGCAACCCCCGACGCCGGAGCTGCCGCAGCCACCGTTGAGCCGCTCGCCGAGTCGGCGGACACCGTTGAGCCCAAGGCCCCTGTCCGGCGCAGCAGGTCTCGCAAGAAGGTCGAAACTCCGGAACCGTTGCCTGGTTTCGCCGAAGACGCTTCCACCGGTGGCGGCGAGGCACCGGATGCTGCCGTCGTCGTACCTGAAGTAGCCGCAGAGGCCGAAGCCGCACCGGAAAAGCCGGCCCGTCGTCGTCGTACCACGAAAGCCAAGAGCACCGAGCCCGTTGCCGAAGAAGCAGTGGTCGAAGCTCCGGTTGCGGAGGTTGTGCCCGAGGAAGCAAGTGAGGAAACCGCTGGGGAGCCGGCCGTCGAGGCGGAATCCGCAAGTCCGATCGCTTCGCTGTTCCTGGAACCCGGCTCCGTTACGTCCATGATCTTCCAGGCGCCGGACTTGAGCGCAGTCGCCCGTCCGGCCGTCGTCGAAGAAGAACCGCGGGCCGAGGCCGAGGAAGTCTCCGAGGACAACGAACTGGACGAATCCGGAAGCCGCCGTCGGCGTCGCAGCCGGGGCCGTCGTGGACGCCGGGGCACCGAGCGTGATGAAGCCGCGGGAGAAGAAACCGCCGCGGAATCCGAGGACGAGGCAGAAGCCGGTACCGAGGATGTCCTCGAAGAAGGCGTGACTTCCCGCCGTCGCCGGCGCCGTCGCCGTGGCGATCAGGACCTGGAACTGACAGGTGGGGGAGACGACGATCCCCCCAACACGGTCACCCGTGTCCGCGCTCCGCGCCCGCATGTTGAGTCCACCAGCAGCTCGGACCGCGTCACGAGCGTCAAGGGCTCCACCCGCCTTGAAGCCAAGAAGCAGCGCCGCCGCGAGTCCCGCGAGACCGGCCGCCGCCGCCAGGTCATCACCGAGGCCGAATTCCTGGCCCGCCGTGAGTCCGTCGACCGCCAGATGATCGTTCGCCAGCGCGACGACAGGATCCAGATTGGTGTCCTCGAAGACGGCGTGCTCGCGGAGCACTTCGTGTCGAAGACACAGCAGGACTCCCTCATCGGCAACGTCTACCTGGGCAAGGTCCAGAACGTGCTGCCGTCGATGGAAGCGGCATTCGTCGATATCGGACGCGGCCGCAACGCAGTGCTCTACGCCGGCGAAGTCAACTGGGATGCCGTCACCCTGGAAGGCAAACCGCGCCGCATTGAAAACGCGCTGAAATCAGGCGATTCCGTGCTGGTCCAGGTGACCAAGGACCCCGTGGGCCACAAGGGCGCGCGCCTGACGAGCCAGATTTCCCTTCCCGGCCGCTACCTCGTGTACGTGCCGGGCGGGTCAATGACGGGAATTTCCCGCAAGCTGCCCGACGTCGAGCGCAACCGCCTGAAGAAGATCCTCAAGGATCGCCTCCCGGAGAACGCGGGCGTCATTGTCCGCACGGCCGCCGAGGGTGCATCCGAGGAAGAGCTGACGCACGATATCAACCGCTTGCGGGCCCAGTGGGAAGGCATCGAAAGCCAGTCCACGTCCACCAAGATCCTGGCCCCGGAGCTCCTGTACGGCGAACCGGACCTCACCATCAAGGTTGTCCGCGACGTCTTCAACGAGGACTTCTCCAAGCTGATCGTCTCCGGCGACGAAGCCTGGGACACCATCGAGGCCTATGTCACGTACGTGGCGCCGGATCTGGTGGGACGCCTTGAGAAGTGGACCTCGGACCAGGACATTTTCTCGGCATGGCGCGTGGACGAACAGATCCACAAGGCGCTGGAACGCAAGGTCTTCCTGCCCTCCGGCGGTTCGCTCGTGATCGACCGCACCGAGGCCATGACCGTTGTGGACGTCAACACCGGGAAGTTCACCGGCAGCGGTGGCAACCTCGAGGAAACCGTCACCAAGAACAACCTTGAGGCTGCCGAGGAAGTGGTGCGCCAGCTGCGCTTGCGCGACATCGGCGGAATCATCGTCATCGACTTCATCGACATGGTCCTTGAATCCAACCGCGACCTCGTATTGCGTCGCCTCGTCGAGTGCCTCGGCCGGGACCGCACCAAGCACCAGGTCGCCGAAGTGACGTCGCTTGGCTTGGTCCAGATGACCCGCAAGCGCATGGGCACCGGGCTGCTCGAGGTCTTCGGCGAGCAGTGCGAGACATGCGCAGGGCGCGGAATCGTCACGCACGACGAGCCTGTCGAGCACCGTCGGGCCAACGTGGTGGCAGCTGAACACCACCACCCACGCACTGAGTCACAGCCGGCCGTCCGCCCGGAGCAGCGCAAGCGCCGCCGCGGCAGGGGCGCCGGCCAGGGAACTGCCGAACTCCCGGTCACGCCTCCGGCGCCGGTCCACACGGTCGAATCCACCGATCCGAACCGGCAGGCAGCCACCCGCGCCGCACTTGCCACCATCGCGGCGGCAGCCCACGCTGCCCACCTGCACGACGACGAGCTCCACCACGCGGCGGAATTGCTCGCTGACGGGCACGTAGCCGAAGCAACTCCCGCAACCCCGGCCGCCCCGGCTCCTGCCGCTGCATCGGGTGGCGAGGAGCGTTCGAAGCCTGTGCTGCGGTTCGGCGGCGAGGAAGTGGCCCTGCCCTTCGTCCACCACGAGGAAGAGCCAGCGAGCGGCGCCCCTGCGATGAGCCTGGATCTGTTGGCTCAGGCGTTCGCGGGACTAGGGGAGGCGCCCGGCACGGTCCCGGCAGCCGCGGAAGCCCAGGAATCCCCGGCAGAGGCCCGCGCGGGCGTTGCGAGCGGTGAATCCCCGGACTCGGGCTCGCGTGGACGCCGAGGCCGCCGCAACCGCAGTGCCAGCCGTGCCCAGGGTGCAGCCAACGCCACCAACGTGGAGCACCACGAGGTCGCTGTGGCTGCCTCCGGCGGGGCAGCGCACGAGGCCAAGGCACCGGACGCTGCACCGGCCAAGTCGACGCCGGCAGCGGAACCGATCATTCTCGGAGTCGGCGTGCCCAAGTCCCAGCTCTAGGCGCAATACCCTGCAGGGGCCCCGGCCGTTCCACTCTCGTGGAAACGGCCGGGACTTCTGCGTTTCCGGCTGTTTCACCTGGCCCCCGCACGCCCCGGTTGCATTGGGCGATTTCAGCGGGCGGGGTGTGATCCGGGTTAAGCTAGGGGACTGACACGGGGTGCCGCGCACCAAGCCGGCTGAGACCAAACCCGTTGAACCTGTCCGGTTAGCACCGGCGAAGGGATGTCTCGCATGACTGTTTCGGCGCAATCGGCCGTCTACCCGCTCAAGGCTGTCCAGAACCATATCCCCAGGGTCCTCAGCATCGCCGGCTCGGATCCCTCGGGTGGTGCCGGGATCCAAGCCGACCTGAAGAGCATTGCGGCCAACGGCGGCTACGGCATGGCCGTCATCACGGCGCTCACCGTACAAAACACGCAAGGAGTCACTGCCGTCCATGTGCCTCCCGTGGAGTTCCTGCGCCAGCAATTGGATGCCATCAGCGACGACATCACGGTCGATGCCGTCAAAATCGGCATGCTCGGGGACGCGGCGGTCATCCACGAAGTCCGCCGCTGGCTCGGCGGGGCGCGTCCCGCCGTCGTCGTGCTGGATCCGGTGATGATCGCCACCAGTGGAGACCGGCTCCTCGCGGAATCCGCTGAAACCGCACTGCGGGAGCTGCTGCCCCTCGCCGACTTGGTGACCCCCAACCTTCCCGAATTGGCCATGCTGCTTGGCGAAGCTGAGGCGACTGACTGGGCATCGGCGCTGGAGCAGGGCAAGCGACTGGCAGCTGCCTGCGGAAACACCGTCCTGGTGAAGGGCGGCCATCTGCAGGGAGCGGGCTGCCCCGATGCCCTGGTCAACACCGGGGGAGTCCTGAGCCAGGACGTGGTGGAATTCGCCGGCCAACGTGTGGAGACCCGCAACAGCCACGGCACGGGATGTTCCCTGTCGTCGGCGATGGCGACGGCCAAGGCGCGGCTCGGCGATTGGGAATCTGCACTGCGCGCGGTCAAGCCTTGGCTACAGGAGGCCCTGACCCAGTCCGAGGTGCTGGAAGTGGGGAAGGGCAACGGGCCGATCCATCATTTCCACGTGCTCCAGCAAGAGCTGCAGCCAGGGGATTTCGCCGTCCGGATGTGGGACGCCGCCCAAACGGAACTTGCGGCCATTTATGGCCTGGACTTCATCCAGCACTTGCAAACCGGTGGCCTCGGCGAAGCGCAGTTCAGCTACTACCTGTCCCAGGATGCCATCTATCTCAACGGCTATTCGAGGGTCCTGGCCAGGGCAAGCGCCCTTGCCCCCAGCGAAAACGAACAGCTGTTCTGGGCCCGCGGCTCGCAGATGTGCCTTGAAGTCGAGTCCGAGCTCCATCGGAAGTGGCTCAGCGGACGGCAGGTAAGCGGAAAGCAGGGCCCCGTCACCAAGGCCTACGTGGACCACTTGCTCGCGGCGTCGGCGTCGGGCAGCTATGCCGTGCTGTTGGCTGCCGTGCTGCCCTGCTACTGGTTGTACGCCGAGGTGGGACAGCAGCTCCACCATGGCTACCTTCAGGCCGGAGCGTCGGACGAGCACCCATATGCGGACTGGCTGCGTACTTACGCGGACGAGGCGTTCGCCGAGGCCACCCGCAAGGCGATCGACATCACGGATGCCGCCGCACGGGCCGCTTCTCCTGCCGAGCGCACGGCCATGATGGAGGTATTCTCCGAATCCTGCCGCTATGAAACTGCGTTCTTTGATGCCCCAAGGCTGCATGGCTGAACCCGTTTCCTGGTGTGGAAGGACGGGATGGCGGGGCCATTCCGTCGGACGCCGCAGCGTGTCGGCGTGAGGATCCGGGATTTTCCCGGTCGGCAGGGTAAGGTGGACGGGCACGGTACCGGATGGCGGCATAGCCAGTCTGTGGCAGCCATCACGTGGCGGCCTCCGGACCTGGCCTCATTTGCAGCCGAAGGCGAAACTAGCGTAATCTAGATCTTCGGTGCTTACGCCAACACTTGGGTTATGCCCCTAGAGACCTTTCATGTGGAATTGACATTTCACGTGGATTTGTTCGAGGGATGACTCATGGATTCCGTAACGGAGTCCACGGCGTTGAGGCACAGCGTGAACCAGGCCCGTTTTCGGATCGGGGTTCCGCACGCAAATTTAGTAATAAACGTCGAGAGAAGTGAGTGCCCAAGTGGTGTACGCGATTGTCCGCGCAGGCGGCCGCCAAGAAAAGGTTTCCGTTGGAGACTACGTAACCCTGAACCGCGTCCCCGGTGGAGCCGGCAGCACCCTTGAGCTGCCCGCACTGCTCCTGGTGGACGGTGACAAGGTCACCTCCGCTGCTGCGGATCTGGCCAAGGTCAAGGTTACGGCTGAGATCCTCGAAGACCTCCGTGGTCCGAAGATCGTCATCCAGAAGTTCAAGAACAAGACCGGCTACAAGAAGCGCCAGGGTCACCGTCAAGAACTGACCAAGATCAAGATCACCGGTATCAAGTAACCACTGGTTGCTGTTCAGGTTTTCAACAGATTCCCCAGACTTTAAAGGCAGGCATTTCAAATGGCACATAAAAAAGGCGCGAGCTCCACTCGCAACGGTCGTGACTCCAACGCCCAGTACCTCGGCGTGAAGCGCTTCGGCGGCCAGGTCGTTTCCGCAGGCGAAATCATCGTCCGCCAGCGCGGCACCCACTTCCACCCGGGCGCCGGTGTCGGCCGCGGTGGCGACGACACCCTGTTCGCCCTGCAGGCAGGTGCGGTTGAGTTCGGTACTCGCCGTGGCCGTCGCGTAGTGAACATCGTTGCTGCTGCAGCTGCAGAGTAATAACACGTTCTGAACGGGTGGAGCGGGCCGTATGGCCCGCTCCACCTGTCTTTTTAACCGCACTAGAATTTACTAGGGCGGGCGGCGGCGCATGAGCCCGCAACGCGCATTCAAGCAGTAATTTCCACAAAGAGGAGAAACACGTGGCGACCTTCGTAGACCGGGTAGTACTTCACGTATCCGGCGGAACAGGCGGCCACGGCTGTGTCTCTGTTAAGCGCGAGAAGTTCAAGCCGCTCGGCGGACCCGACGGCGGCAACGGCGGCAATGGCGGCGACGTCATCCTGCGCGTCGATGCCCAGACCACCACTTTGCTTGATTACCACCACGCTCCGCACCGCCACGCGACCAACGGCGGTCCCGGCATGGGCGACTGGCGCGGTGGCAAGAACGGTGAAACCCTTGTGCTTCCGGTCCCGGACGGCACCGTGGTCAAGACCAAGGACGGCGTCGTCCTCGCCGACCTCGTCGGTGAAGGCACCGAGTTCGTCGCCGCCGCAGGCGGCATGGGCGGCCTCGGTAACTCGTCGTTGTCTTCCCAGAAGCGCAGGGCACCCGGTTTCGCCCTCCTCGGTATCGAAGGCGAGTCCAGCGACATCGTCCTGGAACTGAAGTCCATTGCGGACATCGCACTGGTTGGCTTCCCCTCCGCAGGCAAGTCGAGCCTCGTTGCGGCGATGTCGGCGGCTCGGCCCAAGATCGCCGACTATCCGTTCACGACCCTGATCCCCAACCTTGGCGTGGTCCAGGCCGGTGACGTCCGGTTCACCATCGCCGACGTTCCCGGATTGATCGAAGGCGCGAGCGAGGGCAAGGGCCTCGGCCACAACTTCCTGCGCCACGTAGAGCGTTGCGCGGCGTTGGTACACGTGCTGGACTGCGGAACCTTGGAAGCGGACAGGGACCCGCTCTCCGATCTCGCGATCATCGAGCAAGAGCTGGACAAGTACGCCGTGGACATGAGCTACGCCGGCGTTGACGGCGAAGTTGTCCCTTTGAACGAGCGCCCCAAGCTTGTGGTCCTCAACAAAGTGGACCTGCCTGACGGTCGGGACATGGCCGAGTTCGTCCGTCCCGAACTGGAACAGCGGGGCTACCGCGTCTTCGAAGTCTCCGCTACGAGCCATGAAGGCTTGCGCCAATTGAGCTTCGCCATGGGTGAGATCGTCATGGCCGCCCGCAAGGCCGTTGCCATTGCGCCTCCCAAGGTCGCAGCGCCCGTTCTCCGCCCGCGTGCAGTCAATGAGTCCGGCTTCACGATCCGCCGCGAGGAAAAGAACCTCGAGCCGCTCTTCCGGGTATTGGGGGAGAAGCCTGTCCGCTGGGTCAAGCAGACCGACTTCACCAACGAGGAAGCCATCGGCTACCTGGCCGATCGCCTGGCCAAGCTCGGCATCGAAAACGAGTTGTTCAAGATGGGTGCCGTCCCGGGCGACACCGTGGTGATCGGCGAAGAGGACGGCGTCGTCTTCGACTGGGAGCCCACCATGATGGCAGGTGCCGAACTCCTGGCGACGCCTCGAGGCACCGACATCCGTGTTGCCGACATCGGCGACCGTCCCACCCGTTCGCAGAAGCGGGACGAGCAGATCGAACGCCGCGAGGCCAAGGCTGCCGCACGGGCCGAGCTCGAAGCCGAGCGGAAGGCGGGCATCTGGACCGAGTCCGTCAGCGGACGTCGTCTGCCCAAGCCCCTGAAGGAAAGCGGCCTGGAAGCCGAAAATGACGACTAGCACGGCCCGCATCGCTGAAGCCGCTACGGGCGACGACACGACAGAACGCCAGGCCCTGGCCGGCGCCAAGCGGATCGTCGTCAAAGTGGGTTCGTCCTCGCTGACCAGCATCAAGGGCGGCATCTCGGAGAAAGCGCTGACGGCCCTCGTCCACGCCCTCGCTGAGAAGCGCAATTCCGGGACGGAGATCATCCTGGTCTCTTCCGGTGCCATCGCGGCGGGCCTCGCGCCGCTCGGCCTCGCCAAGCGTCCCAAGGACCTCGCCACGCAGCAGGCTGCGGCCAGTGTGGGCCAAGGGCTTTTGATGGCGCGCTATTCGCAGGCGTTTGCGGCACACGGGGTCACGGTAAGCCAGGTCCTGTTGACGGCGGATGACCTGATGCGCCGCACGCAGCACAGCAACGCCTACCGGGCGCTGGACCGTCTGCTGAACCTCGGCGTCGTGCCCGTCGTGAACGAAAACGACACCGTGGCTACGCACGAAATCCGCTTCGGTGACAACGATCGCCTGGCCGCTTTGGTGGCGCACCTTGTGCGGGCTGACGCGCTGGTCCTGCTTTCCGACGTCGACGCCTTGTATGACGGTCCGCCGTCGTTGGGCGCCAAGCGGATTCCGCTCGTCACCGGTCCCGCCGACCTCGACGGCGTGACCATCGGCAAGGCCGGCAAAGCCGGCGTCGGAACCGGCGGCATGACCACCAAGGTGGAGGCTGCGTCGATCGCCGCAGGTTCCGGCATTCACGCCCTCGTCACGTCCACGGCCAATGCCGCAGCGGCACTGGCTGGCGCGGACGTGGGCACGTGGTTCGCCATCAACGGAAACCGCAAGCCGGTGCGCCTGCTGTGGCTGGCCCACCTCGCTTCGGTCCGCGGCCGTTTGCTGCTCGACGACGGCGCCGTCCGGGCCGTGCGCGACCGTCACACCTCGTTGCTGCCCGCCGGAATATCGTCGGTGCAGGGAGACTTCGAGCCCGGTGATCCCGTCGAGATGGTTTCCGCCGAAGGCGCAGTGATTGCCCGGGGCCTGGTGAACTATTCCGCTGAAGAGCTTCCCCGCATGCTTGGCCGCTCGACCAAGGAGCTCGCCAAGGACCTTGGCCGCGGATATGACCGCGTAGTTGTTCATGTTGACGACCTCGTACTGGTTCAGCAGCCCCGCTCCACTAAACTTGGAGAATGACTGAGGCCCTTACCCCTGATTCTCCTGTGATGACTGACACCCTGGCTTCCGGCAATGCCGGCCAGGTGCCGGAAACCCCGGAGCTGGGAACCGCGCCGCTCACGCCCGAGCAGGTGGAAGCGGCCGTGCATTCCATTGCGGACCGTTCGCGTCAGGCCGCGCGGCGCATGGCCCAGGCGAACCGTGCCTGGAAGGACCGTGCGTTGCATGCCATCGGCGCAGCCCTCCGGGAACAGCAAGCGTCAATCCTCGCCGCCAACGCCAAGGATGTCGAGTCCGGCCGCAACAACGGAACCTCCGCTGCCATGCTGGACCGTTTGACGCTGACTCCTGCGCGCATCGACGGACTTGTGGCGGCGCTTGAGAACCTTGCCGGCCTGCCGGATCCCGTGGGCAACGTCGTCCGGGGCCAGACCCTCCCCAACGGACTGCGCTTGCGCCAGGTCAACGTGCCGATGGGCGTGGTCGCAGCGATCTACGAGGCCCGCCCCAATGTCACTGTCGACATCGCCGGACTTGCCTTGAAGAGCGGCAATGCCGTGATCCTGCGCGGTGGATCGGCTGCCGCCCACACCAACGCAGCCCTTGTGACCATCCTCCGTGACGCGCTGGAATCCGTGGGCTTGCCGGCCGACGCCGTCCAGAGCGTGGACCAATTCGGCCGCGAGGGCGCCAATGTCCTGATGCGTGCCCGTGGCCGGGTGGACGTGCTGATTCCCCGTGGTGGGCGGGACCTGATTCAGACCGTGGTGAACAACTCTTCCGTGCCTGTCATTGAGACCGGCGAAGGCAATGTGCACATTTTTATCGACGAATCCGCCAGCGAAGAGATGGCCGTCGATATCCTGCTCAATGCCAAGACCCAGCGCCCCAGCGTGTGCAATACCGTGGAGACGCTCCTGGTGCACTCGAAATCCACGGTGCTGACGGCCGTCGCCACAGCTTTGCGGTCTGCTGGAGTCACCCTTCATGCCGACCCCCGGATTCAAGCGGCGCTGTCCGGTTCCGTGGAAACAGTCCCCGCAGACGACGTCGATTGGGCCACGGAATACATGGACCTTGACCTCGCCGTCGCCATGGTGGACAACCTGGATGAGGCAGTCGCGCACATCCGCAAATGGTCCACGGGCCACACGGAAGCCATCCTGACGAACAACCTGGCGAACGCCGAAAAGTTCATTGCGGACATCGACTCTGCGGCGGTCATCGTGAACGCTTCCACGCGTTTCACCGATGGAGGCGAGCTTGGCCTGGGTGCCGAGGTGGGAATCTCCACCCAGAAGCTGCACGCCCGCGGTCCCATGGGCCTCACGGAGTTGACCACCACGAAGTGGATCGTGCAGGGTGAAGGCCAGGTCCGGGGCTAGCGACGCTGTAACATAGAACAGAAGTCCTGGACGGTGGGAGGATCCGCCGTCGAAATCCTTTGAACCGCTAGGGGAGAAAATGCAGTTTCAGCAGATCGCCATTTCCATTCTCGCTCAAGGGGGCGAGAGTGAGGCCCCGGCGCCGTTGTGGGCTCCTCCTTTCGTCTTCGGCATCACCATTTTCTCCATCCTCCTGATCCTGATGTTCGTGGCGGTCTCCTACACGAACCTCGGCAACCGTCACGACGCCGTCGACGAGCACTCGGATCCGCACCGCCAGCACCCGGCCAAGCACCCAGGGCTGGGTCACTAACATTTCCGCCGCAAAACCCTTCGAGGAAACGGGGCGCCGGCATCGCTTGGGCGTGATGGGTGGGACCTTCGATCCCATCCACCACGGCCACTTGGTTGCTGCCAGTGAGGTTGCTGCCAAGTTCCGCTTGGACGAGGTGGTCTTCGTGCCCACCGGAGAGCCCTGGCAGAAATCGCACAAGCAGGTCAGCGAGGCCGAGCACCGGTACTTGATGACGGTCATTGCCACGGCCTCAAACCCCAATTTCACGGTGAGCCGGGTGGATGTGGACCGACCCGGTCCCACGTTCACCATCGACACCCTGCGTGATCTCCGGAAGCAGCGGCCGGACGCAGACCTGTTCTTCATTACTGGCGCGGATGCCCTGGCGCAGATCCTGTCCTGGAAAGACGTCGACGAGCTCTGGTCCTTGGCGCATTTTGTCGGCGTCACCAGGCCGGGCCATGTTCTTGATGGCATGGGCAGGGAGGACGTCAGTCTCTTGGAAGTGCCCGCCATGGCGATTTCCTCGACGGATTGCCGCGCCCGCGTGGGCGCAGGCAACCCGGTGTGGTACCTCGTACCTGACGGCGTAGTGCAGTACATCGCCAAATACAAGCTGTACTCGGGCGCACCCGGCATGGGGGAGCCCCTGCATGCTATGACCGGACCAGAACACCAAGCCCGTACCGAGTGAGTTTTGAATGAGCCAGGAACAACCCCCCATCCCTAGCCGGCGCGAGCTTCGGCGAGCCCGGGACGCACGCGTGGAAACCGGCGCACGTCCCGCGGTAGCCGAAGCCGGCACCACCGACGACGCCAACCATGCGTCCGGTGGCGCTTCGGTCAATCGGGTGCGCCGGGTGGCCGATGCTCCGCTCGACGCCAAACCCGCTTCGGAACGTTCTTCCCAGGCGCGCGCACGCGACCGCGCAGCCCTCCGTGCCATCAAGGAACTCGCGGATAAGGAACAGCAGCTTTCCCGCGGCGGTCCGCCCACGCGCCGTCAGTTGCGCTTGCAGCAGCTGCAGGAAGAAGTTGCCCCGGGAACCTCAGCGATCCCCGTTGTACCGGCACCAGGGTCCGGGCCGAGGACATCCAGCATCCCGGCCCAGGCTCCAGGCAAACAGCAGCCCGAACCGGATCGCAAAGGCGCATCGCCTGGCGGCGGTGTCCGCGTCACGGCAGGCCCGCCTCCCGGCGCCCCGGAAATGACCGTGGAGCAGGCCTTGATGGCCCGTGAGCTCCTCGCCGCCCAAGCGAACAATCAGACCAACAAGCTCGAGCAGATCGCGGCAATGGAATCCGCAGTGCAGAGGGTCCCGGCCGCTGAATCCGAGGCATCCGGAACCGACGCTGAGCCGGCGGATCCGGTTGTTTTGGCTGAGCAGATCGCCCAGGCCGAACGCGAGGCGATCCTCAACAAGAGGGCAATCGCCAAGCAGAAGCTTGCCGAGCAGAACAGCCGTCCTGCCCAGGCCCGTGCTGAACCTTCCGCGGCGAGCAACCTGGCCATGGTGACGCCCCTTGAGTTCGTGAAGGTTCCGGGACTCGATCGTCCCGTCATGAAGCCTCCCGGCACCACCTTTGTTCCCCTGGTGACCTCGCCTGCGCCGAAACTGAAGCCCGGGCAGTCGGCGTCGGGCAAGCCCCGCAGCCTGCGCGGCCGGGCAGGAGTCTTGGCGCGCGCCGAGGCCGCCGCGAAAGCGGCAGGCCGACGCCCGGCGTCGGACTCCGGATCGGACGGCCAGGCATTCGCGGAAGCGGCCGAACATCCGCCCGTTTCGGCAAGTTCGGCTTACGGACTTGAACCGCTCGACGCCGCGACGGCGGGACTTGGGCGCGCCCAGCGTACCCGGCTTCTGGTCCTGGGACTCGTTGGCATCGGAGCCATCGCCCTGATTGCGGGCATCATCATGATCACCAGCGGACTTTCCCGCTGACCACAACGGCTTTTGCCACCAAACAGGTTTCGTTCATTCTCGAAGCCGCATACAAGGAGTCCCGTGACTGCACATGAACAATCCGTCCTCTTGGCCCGCCACGCCGCCCGCGCGGCAGCGGACAAGCTGGCCGAGGACATCATCGCCCTGGATGTCAGCGAACGTCTGGCCCTCACTGACGTCTTCCTGATCGCATCGGCTCCGACCGAACGCCAGGTCAACGCCATCGTCGACGGCATCGAGGAAGAGCTGCTCAAGCAGGATCTCCGCCCGGTGCGCCGCGAAGGTCGTTCCGAGGGCCGCTGGGTCCTGTTGGATTACGCCGACATCGTGGTGCACGTCCAGCACTCCGAAGACCGGGTCTTCTACGCCCTGGAACGCCTGTGGAAAGACTGCCCGGTAGTGGACCTGGAGCTCGGCGACGATGCCTCCGCGAAGGCTCCCGCCGTCGAGGAATCCTAGGCTTTTAGGCGCAAACCAACTGAATATGCCCGATTTGGAATTTTCGGAAATGCTGTTCTAAGATATTTGAGTTGCTTCGGAGGAATCCGAAAACTGGACGGGGTTTTCCGGCCAGTTCTCGGATAGTGAAGCAGCGAAAATATGGGGCTGTGGCGCAGCTGGTAGCGCACCTGCATGGCATGCAGGGGGTCAGGGGTTCGAGTCCCCTCAGCTCCACCATATTGACCTTATTCGAACCATCGACATCGTGGATGCCGTCGAGTAAGTGCTCGACGGTTACCAAAAGGGAACCACCAGATCTGGTGGTTCCCTTTTGTGTGTCACTGTGGGCCGCGTGGTGCGCTTGCGCGCGTTCGAGGGCCTCGGGCCGGCTAGCCCCGGCGATGAGCGACTGGTGGCCTGCGTGAGCGGCAGCCAGCGTCGCAACGGGTTCGGCCAGTAGCGTCCCTGTTATTTCTTCGTCTTCAACGAGGACTTTGACGAAGACTGCTTGGTTGAGCTGGCGGCGCTCCTGGTCGCTGGCGGCCCGGTAGAGGGCTTCCGGGTCCGCCAGTAGGTCCAGATAGGTTTCGAGATGGCGGGTTCCCTTTTCCAGATTGACGGTCGTTCGTGATACCAGCCCTTGGCTCAGTGCGACCATGTTCAACGAATTCCTTGACGACAAAAGCACCTGGTAGTCCTCCGCCATGGCCCGCGCGCGTACAGCCTCGAGTTGGGGAAAGCGGCGGGGGAGCGCCTGCTCGTGTTCGCCATTTTGTTTCGATTAGGCTCGTAGGACGCCCGCTCTTGAGGCCCTGCCTGGAACGTAGGTACATTTTCCGGGTACGCCTCCACCACTTTGCCAACCGATTACGGTTTACTATGAGGCATTACCGTCCGGCGGATTGCGGTCAATCGCGAGCCCACCGCCGACAAGTCACCGACAATGCAGGGGGATACTCCTTGGTAACCATGGCCGATGTGGCGCGGGCAGCAGGTGTCTCCAGGAGCACTGTGTCCTATGCGCTCAGCGGGGTCAGGCCGATTGCGCCCGAAACGCGGGAGCGCATCCTGCAAGCCATGTCCGAGCTTGGCTATACGCCGAACCTGCTCGCCCAAGGGTTGGCCGGCAAGCGGACCGGCATTGTCTCCTTGATTTTCCCGGTCGGGGAGCAGGGCATGAACACCACGGAGTTCGAGTACGTCCAAGGTGCTGCCGAGCAAGCGCGGGCTGATGGATACCATCTTCTTCTGTGGCCGATGGATCCCGACGACCTCGTCGAAATGCAACGGATCGTGGCCCAAGGGCTGGTCGATGGAATCCTTCTGATGGAAGTCAGGTCATTCGACGAACGGATTCCACTACTCCTGGAAACGGGGGTTCCATTCGTCACGATCGGACGGCCGGCGGACGCCGCTGGCCTGACCTTCGTTGACGCGGATTTTGAAGCCATGGGTGAGTCGGCAGTGTCGCACCTCGTCAGCCTGGGGCACACGGAAATCGGCCTTGTGACGCATTCGCGTGAATCCCTGGACACCGGATACGGCCCGATGGTCCGGTCCTGGGACGCCGTGGCAGCTTCCGCGTCGAGGCACGGGATCACTGCCCGGCTGTTCCCAACCACGAGTTCGCTTGCCGGCGGTCGCGAGGTGTTCGCGCAGATCCTGGAAGAATCTCCGGAGACAACGGGACTCGTGATGATCAACGAAGCGGCCACCGCAGGCCTTCTGGGTGCCGCTGCGGCCCACGGTTGGCGAGTCCCCGAGTCCCTCTCCGTTGTCGCGATCAACACCAGCGCCGGCTCCGCCGAGCGCTTCATGCCCGCACTCACGACGGCGTCCGCCGAACCCGGCGTCATGGGGCGTGAGGCGGCACAATTCCTTACCCGGAGCCTCAGGAGCGACTCCGCGGACGCCTTGCAGTGGCTCGCTGAACCGGTGCTGACGTTGCGCGGAAGCACCGCCGCGGTACGCGCCAGACAGCCGTAGAACAGCCTCGCGGTTCGGGTGCAATCCGCCAATTCGCGGCCTTCATGACGCGGTTCCAACACACGTGATTGTGACATTTGACACACCATTGCGCTGCCAACTACTGTCGAGCCATCGACCCGCGTCGACAAGGCGCGTCGACGAACGGCGATGAGATTCCTCCTGATACAAACAAGGCGGATGGTCACCGATCAGCGTTCCCGGAAGACTAAGGAAGTAAGTCGTGCTTGGAATCATTCGGTGCCGACGCCCGGAGTTGACGATGCGGTCGACGTCACGCAAAACGGAACGGGAAATCCCCGGCTTTCGCCGCGGGTCCACAAGCAACCGCGTCCCCTTATTCCCCGACGGCGAGGGCCCCGGAATAGTGCGTGGACGGAACTTGGAGACCGCCACCCGCTTCTGAGCTCCAGGACCCGTGCGCCTGCGAGGCCAATGGTGCCCGCGCAAAGCATGTAAGCGCTTGCCCTTCCCCGATGGCTTCCCGGAAGCCTCCTCGCCGCGCGCCCCAGTGGTCCCATTCCCAAGCCACCATCCCCCCATCATCACAACAACCTCTTGGAGGTACACCCCCATGGAAACGTTGACCAAAGCGGCCCTGTCCGCGTTCGAAGGTGGCCGGAAGTGAAAGCGATCCGACGGTTCACAGTCCGAACGGTTCTGCCGGACGCAATCGCCCCCTTGGCGCGGTTAGCGAAAAACCTGCGTTGGTCCTGGCATTTGCCGCCGCGTGAACTTTTCTCCGCACTGAACGCCGAGGCCTGGGAACGAAGCGAGCACGACCCCATGACCTTCCTGGGCCTTGTCAGCCGCGAGGAATTGCAGGAGCTCGCAGCGGACGGCGCCGTCGTCGAGCGTGTGCAGCATGCGGCCGCGGATCTGGACCGGTATCTGAGCGAGCCGCGCTGGTACCAGAGCCTGGGTGCGGATGCCCCGGCGTGCATCGCGTATTTCTCGCCCGAATTCGGCATCACCGAGGTGCTTCCGCAGTATTCCGGTGGCCTGGGGATCCTGGCCGGGGACCATTTGAAGGCTGCCTCGGACCTCGGCGTGCCGTTGATCGGCGTCGGGCTGCTGTACCAGGCGGGCTATTTCAAGCAGTCCCTGTCCCGCGACGCGTGGCAGCAGGAAACCTACCCGGTCCTCGACCCGGACGGCCTGCCCCTGACACTGCTGCGCGAGGAAGACGGTTCGCCGGCCCTGGTCACACTTCCATTGCCGGGCGACCGGACGCTGCGCGCGCACATCTGGCGGGCCGACGTCGGGCGGGTGCCGCTGTTGCTGCTCGATTCGAACGTTCCGGCCAACGACGACGCCGCGCGCGGGATCACGGACCGCCTCTACGGCGGCGGGGGGGACCACCGCCTGCAGCAGGAGTTGCTGCTGGGCATGGGCGGGGTGAAGGCGCTGCGCGTCTACCAGCGCCTTACCGGCACCCCGGCCCCGGAAGTGTTCCACACCAACGAAGGCCACGCCGGGTTCCTGGGCATCGAACGGATCCAGGAGCTCATGTCTTCCGAGGCTCCGCTGAGCTGGTCCGAGGCCCTCGCCGCCGGGCGGGCGTCCACGGTGTTCACCACGCACACCCCGGTGCCGGCGGGCATCGACCGTTTCGAGGCCGTGCAGATCCGCCACTTCTTCGACGCGGGCCTGGCCCCGGACGTCCCGGTGGAGAAGGTCCTGGACCTGGGCCGGGAGAACTACGACGGCGGCAACCCCGCGGTCTTCAACATGGCCGTGATGGGCCTGCGCCTGGCGCAGCGGGCCAACGGCGTGGCCAAACTCCACGGAGTGGTCTCCCGCGAGATGTTCTCCGGGCTCTGGCCAGGCTTCGACCACTCCGAAATCCCCATCACCTCCGTCACCAACGGCGTCCACGTACCCACCTGGATCGATCCGAAGATGAGCCGGCTCGCCGCAAAGTACTTCGGCAGCACCGACGTGGATGCCACCGGTTGGGACAAGATCTATGACGTCGATGATGCCGAGCTGTGGGCCCTGCGAGGGGAGCTACGTTCCGCCTTGGTTGACGACGTACGCAAGCGCTTGCGATCTTCGTGGAAGAAGCGTGGCGCGGCTGATGCCGAGTTGGGCTGGACGGACACCGTGCTGGACCCGGACGTGCTCACGATCGGTTTCGCCCGGCGCGTGCCCACCTACAAGCGCCTGACCCTCATGCTCCGGGACCCGGCACGCCTCAAAGCGCTCCTGCTGCACCCGAAGCACCCGATCCAGCTGGTCATCGCCGGCAAGTCCCACCCGGCCGATGACGCCGGCAAGAAGATGATCCAGGACCTGGTGAAGTTCACCGACGACCCCGCCGTCAGGCACCGGATCGTGTTCCTGCCCAACTACGACATCGCGATGGCGCGGACCCTGTTCCCGGGCTGCGACGTGTGGCTGAACAACCCGCTCAGGCCCCTGGAAGCCTGCGGGACCTCCGGGATGAAGGCAGCCATCAACGGCTCCCTGAACCTCTCGGTCCTGGATGGCTGGTGGGATGAGATGTACGACGGCGAGAACGGCTGGGCGATCCCGACCGCGAACAACGACGCGTCCCCGACCGAACGCGATGACATCGAAGCCGCCGCGCTCTACGAGCTCCTGGAAACCCAGGTGGCCCCGCGCTTCTACGGCTCCACCGTCTCCGAACACGCCGGCGCGGCCGGGCCTTCGCAGACCGGCCCGGAAGCCGTTCCGACGCACTGGGTGTCCATGATCAAGCACACCCTGGCCCACCTCGGCCCGGCCGTCTCGGCCGACCGCATGCTCCAGGACTACGTCAACACCCTCTACCGTCCGGCGGCTGTCGCTGGCAGGCAAGCGGGAACGGCGTCGTTCAAGGAAGCAAAGGAACTCGCGGCCTGGACCAGCAAGGTCCGCGACGCCTGGCCGCAGCTCATCGTGGAACACGTGGACTCCGTGGGCGTCTCCGAAGAACCCCAGATCGGGGACACCCTCCAGGTCAACGCCTACATCGCCCTCCACGAACTCACGCCCGAGGACGTGTCGGTTGAAGTGGCGTATGGGCGGGCCCAAGACGGAGACGAGCTGGAGGAAGTTGCCCTGGTCGAGCTGACCGAAACGGAGGACCTCGGCAACGGTCGCCACCTGTTCACCGGGTCCATCCTGATCAACCGCTCCGGATCCTTCGGCTACACCGTCCGGGTCTTCCCGAAGCACCCCTCCCTGGCGTCAAAGGCCGAACTGGGGCTCATCGCGAACGCCTGAAAGTGCGCGCCCCCGCTGCCGTTCGGGCAGCGGGGGCGCGTTTCGTTAAAGCGGTGCCCGCCCAGCGGGAGTCAGCAGCAACCGCAGCTTTCCCGCACCACAAGCTCCACGGGCAGCTCTTGGGCCACGGGCGCGGATCCGGGATTGGCGATCTGGTGGATGAGGATGCTGGCAGCGGCGCGTCCAAGGGCGATCATGGGCTGCCTGACGGTGGTGAGCGTGGGGCGGTTGACGCGGCCGGCCGCCAAGCCATCGAAACCCGTCACGGCAATCCGTCCCGGCACGTCCACTCCGGCCCGTTCCAGGGCATCCAGAAACAGGAGCGCCTCGGCATCGACGGAACAGACGAGCGCGTCAGGAAGTGCGGCCCCTGAGAGCAAACGCTGGATGGTCGCGTCCGCGTCTTCGGCGAGATTGACCCCGGAGTTCAACGTACCGCGCGCGTCCCGCCCCGGCGCGGGCAGCGTTTGGGTGTCCAACCCCGCCCCTGCCATGGCTTGGACGTACCCGGCGAAGCGCTGCTCACGGTCCGGCGAGCCGGACGGGCCGGCAAAGGTGATGGCCCGGTGTCCGTGGTGGTGGATCAAATGGTTCGTGAGGACCCGCATGCCTTCGGTATTCTCCACGGAGACCCTGTTCAGCCCTGTCTCTTCCGGCGGTTCGGCCAGCTCCACTACGGGAATCCGTTCGGCGATCCGCCGCAGGACCTCGACCGGAAACGTGTTGGGGAACACCGCCAGCCCGTCCACGCGGCCGGCAATGTCGTTGATGTCCGCCTCGGATCTGGCGCCACCACCCTCGCCCACCATGAGCACGAAGCCACGCCTGCGGCATTCCATTTCAACGCCGCGCTGCACCTCGTCGTGATAGAGCGGGAAGAGGCGAAACTCGTCATTGGCGTCGTCGGAGAACAGATCCCGGGGCAGGAGCGCGTCCGCCTCGCCGTGGACGCGGGCCGCTCCGGCGCCTGCACGGTTGAAGTAGTCGTAGGAGAAAAGGCCGATTGCTCCTGTCTTCCCCCGGGCCAGCCCCCTGGCGCTGGCACTGGGCAGGTATCCGAGTTCGCGTGCGGCGTCCATCACCAGTTTCCTGGTGGATTCGCGCACCCGGTGCGGCTGGGTAAAGGAGAGCGATACCGTCGCAATCGAGACGGCGGCGCGCTCGGCGACGTCGTAGATTGTTGGTTTCCTGGCCATGGCGACTCCTTTTCCGGCCCCCAGTCTAGGGGCATGCGGCTTGGTGGCCGTTCGTGGCGTGCCCGGATCCGGAAACGTCGAAAAAGTCGAAGCGCTTAAGCGATTGACGCCCTCTGGGGCCCATGAAAGCGTATTTATTGGCTCCAACCCGAGATCACTGAAAGACAGGAATTCCGTGGGCATTCAGCAGGAAGCAACGGCAGCACGCCTCAGGGTGGGCGTTGTGGGCATCGGATGGGCCGGTCAACAGCACCTAAAGGCCTACAGCGCCATCGACGGTGTGGATATCGTCGCTGTCGCCGGGATGGAAGAGGATCTCCTCGCCCAGATGAAACAGGAATACGACATTCCGCATGCTTTCGCGCGCTGGGAAGACCTGATCGGGCTGGAAGGTCTGGATGCCATCAGTGTCGCCGTTCCGACCTTCCTGCACGCTCCGATTTCCATAGCCGCACTGGAGCGCGGACTGCACGTGCTGAGCGAAAAACCACTGGCACGCAACGGTGAAGAAGGACGCGCCATGGTCGAGGCGGCCCGGAAGGCCGGCCGCGTCCTGGATGTTGCGTTCAACCACCGCCGCCGCGGCGACATCCAAAAACTCAAGAGCATCATCGACGAAGGCGGACTCGGACGTCCGTACTACGCCAAGGGTTCCTGGCTGCGCCGCGCCGGCATTCCTACCCTGGGCAGCTGGTTCACCAATCCGGAGCTGGCCGGCGGCGGTCCGCTGGCTGACATTGGAGTCCACGTGCTGGACTACTCGCTCTACTTATTGGGCGAACCCAAGGTCCTGTCCGTTTCGGCGCAGACGCACTCGGAACTGGGGCCGCTGGGCCGTGGCGGCAGTGCCCGCTACACAGCAGGTCCCGCGAGCCACAAGTTCGACGTGGAGGACTTCGCCACTGCCTTCATCCGGCTCGCAGGCGGCGGCACCTTGATCCTCGAGGCGGGTTGGGCCAGCTACCGCGAGGTGGACGACCTGCTTGACTTCACGGTCTACGGGACCGACGGCGGTGCCGAACTGCGCGCCGTCGGGGCCCCGCTTCAGCCGGTCGGCAGCCTGAGAATCTTCGCGGAGAAGGACGGCGAAAACGCCGATTACGAGCCCGAAGCGATCCCAGGCCTTGCCCACCAGGCCGTCGTCGACGACTTCATCGCCGCTGTCCGCGGTGGGGAGACGGTCTGGGGACTGCACGACGGCTCGCTTGCCCTGAGCCGGGCCCTCATCCTTGATGCCTGTTACAAGTCCGCCGTCGAACAACGCGAAGTGGTGCTCTGATGACCGACAAGAAGCTGAAGATCGTCGTCTGGAACGAAGCCGTCCACGAGGCCCGCAACCAACCGGACACCATGGCGGACATGTACCCGGACGGCATCCACGGTGCCATCGCGGCCGGCTTGCGGGGCTTCTACCCGGATGCCGACATCACGACGGCGACCCTCGCCGATCCCGAACACGGCTTGGATGAGGAAACTCTTGCGGCCACCGACGTCCTGCTCTGGTGGGGGCACATCGCGCACCACGACGTGAGCGACGAGGTCGTGGAACGGGTCCAGCGTCACGTCCTCGGCGGGATGGGACTCGTGGTGCTGCACTCAGGGCATTTTGCGAAGATCTTCACCCGGTTGCTGGGCACCACGTGTTCGCTCAAATGGCGAAACGACGGCGAACGCGAACTGGTGTGGACGGTCAAGCCATCGCATCCGATCGCGGCCGGCGTCGAGAGCCCCATCCTGATCCTCGAACAGGAGATGTACGGCGAACTCTTCGACATCCCGGAGCCGGACGACCTGATCTTCATCAGCTCGTTCGAAGGCGGGGAGGTGTTCCGCTCCGGCGTGACGTTCTCCCGCGGCAAGGGGCGGATCTTCTACTTCAGCCCCGGTGACCAGGAGTACCCCGTTTACCACCAGCCGCAGATCCAGAGGGTCATCGCGAACGGCGTGGGCTGGGTGGCGCAGCCCGATCAGTTCCGGGATGCCCCGGCAGTGAGCAACCCGGCCCGGGACTGGTTCCTGGCTACCTGAAATCCCGGGAGTTGGACTTCGCCGCCAGGACCAGGGATTCCAGCTTGTCCGCCACGAGGTTGGTGACTCCTTCCGGCGATCGTTCGAGGAACCCGCGGACGATCAACGCGGATGATTCGCGGGCGACGCGGCGATGCCTCTTCCAGAGGCCAACGCTGCAGATGACGTTGAGGATCCCGCTCTCGTCCTCCAGATTGACGAAGGTGATCCCTTGCGCGGTCTGGGGGCGTTGGCGGTGGGTCACGACGCCGGCCACTTCAACACGGGTGCCGGACTCGACCTGGGAGAGCCGGTCCACCCGCAGCACCCCCCTGGAATCCAGGTTTCCGCGCGCATGGCGCATCGGGTGGTCATCGGTACTGATGCCTGTGGCCCACATGTCGTAGGCAACATTTTCCAGGGGGGAAAGCTCAGGCAGCAGCGGCGGCTGGACGGCGACATGGGTCCCTGGCAACTGTCCTTCCCGCTCGAGCGCGGCATCGCCGGCCTGCCACAGTGCTTCGCGGCGGTTCATCCCCAGCGAATCGAGTGCGCCGGCGGATGCGAGTGCCTCCAGCTGGTCCGCGCTGAGGCTTGCGCGGCGGGACAGATCGGCCATGTCCCGGTAGGCGCCATGTTCCTCGCGCTCGGTGACGATGCGCTTCGCCACCTCGGCGCCGATGGACGTGACGCCGTCGAGCCCCAACCGCACCGCGCGTGAGCCATCCCGCCGGTGCAGGTGGTCTTCGGGTGGTCGATCCTGCTGGAAGAGGCCGATCTCCGGCTGATGGAACTCCAGGCAGGAATCCATGCCGCCCACCTGTCCCGTTTCAGTCCTTCCAGCCTCGTCGAGCACTTCGAGGGTCGCCTCGGCCAGGGAATGCAGTACATCCGGGCGCAACACCTGGACCCCGTGCCTGCGGGCATCCGCGACGAGGGTTTGCGGAGAGTAGAAGCCCATGGGTTGCGCCCGGAGCAGGGACGCGAGGAATGCGCCGGGATAATGGAGCTTCAGCCACGAGCTTGCGTAGACCAACACAGCAAAGCTCAAGGAGTGCGATTCCGCGAAGCCGAAGTTCGCAAAGGCCTGGATCTTGCCGTAGATGGCGTCGGCGTCCTCCTTGCTGATCCCGTTGGCCGCCATTCCCGCATAGAGCTTGGCCTCGAGCGACTCGATCTTCTCCCGGCCGCGTTTGGAGCCCATCGCGCGGCGGAGCAGGTCCGCGTCCTCGGCAGTGCAGCCGCCCACGGCAACTGCCATCTGCATCAGTTGCTCCTGGAACAAGGGCACACCCAAGGTCCGCTTGAGCACTGGCTCCAGCAATGGATGGAGATACGTGACTTTTTCCGTGCCTGCGCGGCGCCGGATGTACGGGTGAACGGCGCCTCCTTGGACGGGACCCGGGCGGATCAGCGCGATTTCGACCACCAGATCGTAGAATTTCCTCGGTTTCAGCCGCGGCAGCGTGCTGATCTGGGCCCGTGATTCCACTTGGAAGACCCCGATCGAGTCGGCCCGGCAGAGCATGTCGTAGACGGCCGGTTCTTCCCGCGGGATGGTTTCGATGGTCCAACGCTCCCCGAAATGCTTGTCGATCAAATCAAAGGAGTACTGCAGGGCGGCGAGCATGCCCAAGCCGAGGAGGTCGAACTTGACCAGGCCCATCCATTCGCAATCGTCCTTGTCCCACTGCAGGACCGTGCGGTTTTCCATCCGGGCACGCTCGATGGGTACCACCTCGCCAACAGGCCGTTCGGTGAGGACCATGCCGCCCGAGTGGATGCCCAGGTGCCGGGGGAAGCCCAAAATTTGATCAGCAAGGTCCAGGACCGGAGCCGGGATGTTGTTGGTTTTGCCGTCGCTGAGATCTCCCCAGTGATCGAGCCGCTTGGACCAGGCGTCCTGCTGGCCCTGGCTGTAGCCGAGCGCCTTGGCGATGTCCCTGACGGCGTTCTTCGGCCTGTAACTGATGACATTCGCTACTTGGGCCGCGTTGAATCGTCCGTATTTGCGGTAGACGTACTGGATGACTTCTTCCCGCCGGTCCGAGTCGAAATCGACGTCGATATCCGGTTCTTCCTCGCGGAGGCTGGAGAGGAAACGCTCAAACGGAAGGTTGTAGAAGATACTGTCGACGGCGGTGATCCCCAGCGCGTAGCAGACGGCCGAGTTGGCCGCGGAACCCCGGCCTTGGCAGAGGATGCCGCGGGAACGCGCAAACTGCACGATGTCGTGCACAATCAGGAAATAGCCGGGGAAGTTCTTCGCCTCGATGACTGCGAGTTCCTGTTCGATCCGGCGATGGACCCGTTCGTCGGCGTCCGGATATTTGTCCTTGATGCCTTCTTCGACAAGTTGCCGCAGCCAGGTGATGAGGCTGTGCCCGGCAGGGACATCAAGCTTGGGGAGCTTCGGGCGGGCTGCCCTTAACTGGAACGCAAGCTCGTCAGCGATTTCGACGGTCCGTTCGACCGCGCCGGGATAGCGGGCGAACCGTGCTGCCATCTCGGAACCGCTCCGCACATGGGCGCCGCTGCTTGCGGGCAGCCAACCGTCCAGCTCCTCCAGGCTGCGGCGTGCCCGGACAGCCGCCATGGCAGTTGCCAGCGGAAATCCCTCCGGGGACGCATAGTGCACGGCGTTGCTGGCGATGAAAGGCAGGCCTGCGTGCTCGGCAATCCGGACGAGGGCGTCGTTGTGGCTGCTGTCGAGGGGATTCCCGTGATCAAAGAGCTCCACCACCACGTTTTCCCGCCCGAATCTCTCGATCAGCGCGTCCACCTCAAAGGCGGCTGCTTGCTCGCCGTCGCGCATAAGGGCCCTCCGGACAGAGCCTTTGCGGCATCCGGTGAGCACCACGCAGTGGTCCTTCAGGGAATGCGCCAGCGCATCGAGGTCATAGATGGGGTGGCCTTTCTCGGCATCCGCGGCCAGATGCGCGGCGGTCATCGCCCCTGCCAAGCGGTGGTAGCCCTCTTCCTGGCGTGCTAGGACGAGCAAATGGTCGCCTTCGGGGTCGGCTTCGCCTTGTTGGGGTTTGCTGAGCCCGAGCGACAGCTCTGCGCCGAACACGGTTTTCAGCTCGTAGGCTTCGGCGGCCTCCGCCATTCGCACGATCCCGTAGAAGCCGTCGTGGTCGGTCAGTGCGAGGGCATGGAGGCCAAGCCGGACTGCCTCCTCAACCAGTTTCTCGGGTGACGAGGCGCCGTCCAGGAAGCTGTAGTGGGAATGCGCGTGCAGTTCGGCATAGGGCACGACGCCGGCACCCGCCTTGGACACAACCCTTGCGGGATCGAGGGGGACCGGACGGTAAGGCCCGCGTTTCCTCGACCAGGCGGGGCTGTCGCCGCCGTCTCCTGTGGCCTTGCCGATCTCCGGCACGCGCCGGTCTGAGAGCGTGCGTTCGAACTCCGACCACGGGATCGATGGGTTGTTCCAAGCCATCTTTGCCTTCCTGCCTAAGGTTTCAGTGTCTGGTGTTCAGTCGTAGCGGGCCTCTGCCCACCAGTTCTGCTCGTCCAGGAGAAGGAGCCAGGCCTCTCCGTTTCCGTCCACAAGCTGGAACCGGTCCGCTTCGAGGCGGTGGTCGGCGTCCCACCATCTCTGCCGCAGCGGCCAGGGGCCGGCCCACTGAGCTACGAGCCGGCGTCGTGCAGGGTCTCCTCCGGGACAGAACCACATGGGCGGGGCAAGCAATCCGCCACGGTGGTCTGTACGGACTTTTTCCTTGTTCGCATCAAGAAGCAGGACAGGGATGAGGGAAGCGAACACCGTGGCGGGCTGCGGGTCTGGAATCCTGCCGGGCCACGGTCTGGTGGCCAGGGCGGCCGCTCCCGCGGGCAAGGCGTCTCCCCAAGGAACCAGGCGGCGCCGTTCGGCCAGCAGCCGGCCTCCGGAAATCGCGGGCACTACGACGGCTTCATGTCCCAGCATGCTTTGGATCCGGCTGAGTCCATGATGAATCTGTTCCTCGGCTCCGTCTCCGAAGAGCGCCCGCCCATGATGGGCGATGGAATCCACCCGGACGGGGACGAACTCGACCCGCGCGACCGGTGACGACAGCCCGCCGCGGGCCATGCCGGCGTCGTGCGTTCCGCCGTGGGCTGTTTTATCGCTGGCCTGGGCAGGGGGCTGCGACTGAAGCTGCCAACGCACCCTGTCCACGACGTCGCTGGCCGTGAAGTGGCGGGGGTGGCCCCACGTCCGCTCGGAGCGGCTCCCTGCTTCGTCAGTGATGAGGATCCTCAGCTCCGTGCAGACCAGGCCTTCCGTCTGCACCCCGGCCACGAAGGCGTCTGCCGTGGCGCGGAGCTGGAAGGCGAGTTGGTCTACCCGGTCCAGGCCGGGTTCGAAGTCCGCCCGTTGATCCAGTTTCCGCGGGGGCGTCCGGGGGACCACCTTGCGGGGATCCTGGCCGCTTGCCAGGGCGTGCGCAGTGATTCCGGCAGCCCCGAAACGGGCCCGGACATCTGCGACGGGAAGATTGGCGAAATTCCCCAAAGTGAAGACGCCCAGGCGTTTGAGCAAGGAAGCCAGTTTCGGCTGGCCAAGCACCTCCACCGGGAAGGGGGCCAGGAAATCCCGGGAAGAACCCGGCGGGAGCACAAGAACGGCAGAGAGTTCGCTGGTGCTCCGGGCTGCTTGCTCGGCGGCAAACACGGAATCGGCGATCCCCACCCTTGCCTCCACGCCGAGGCGGTCCGCCGATTCAAGCACGGCACCCGCGGCCGCTTCTTCTCCGCCGTAATACCGGGCAGCACCCTTGGCCCGGATAGCGCAAAGGCCGGGGCGAAGCACTTCCACTCCAGGAGTCCGTTCCTCAAGGGAGGAGACCACAGGCTCGAATTCCCTCGCATCCCGCGCTGGATCAACGGCACACACCACCAGCTCAGGGCAGCGGGTCTGCGCTTCCCTGAGCCGCAAGCCCCGGGCCACTCCTTCTGCCCGGGCTTCCGCGGAGCAAGCAGCTATGACACCTTTGCCTATGACTGCCACGGGTACATCAGGCGGCAGGGCATCTGCCAAACGGGCGGCGACAAGGGGCCAATCCGGGAACCATGTCACCAAGGCGCGCACCGGGGTTTCGAGCTGAAACAGCATCAGGCTCCCATCCGATGGCGGGACAGATCCACCGGACCGCTGTCCGTCAGATCCACGGAGGCCCTGCGGGAACTACCCCGCAGGGCGACCTCGAGCTCGAGCTCCTGCTTGGAGAGATGTCCATGGCCCTGCCCGAGCCCTGCCCACTCATATCCATTCACTTGCAGGACGGCTTCACTCTGCGGCCATGGTCCCAGGACAAGAAGGACGGCACTCCGCTCGCGGAGCCTGGCTCCCAAGCGTGCAGCCTCGGCGGGTGCGACTCTTTCCGGGGCATGCGCAAGCACCACCGAGAGCACGTCCGCCATGGCGGCGATCACCTGCGCCCAATGGGTCCCGGGATCAGGCACCAGTACCAGCCGGTCGAGCGCAATGCCGAAACCCGCCGCCGCCTCGACCCCGAAGTCCGGCAGTCCGGCTACCCCGCACCATGAGCCATTGCGTGACGGCCCGGCCAACAAGGCCATGGCAAGCGACATGGATCCCTGTATGGAGTAGGCCGCACCCGGGCGCAACCCGCCCGGGAGGAGCCTGCTGAGCGAGGGGAGCACTGGCAGTGAGCGTTCGCTTCCGCGCTTGCCCTGCATGAGGTGGATCTGCGCCTGCAAGTCATCGCGCAGCGAAGCCGGCGATGCGGAAGACAGGCGAGGAGGCATACTTCAATTTTCGAACATATATTCGAATGAGTCAATCGGGACTACTCCAGGGGCTTCCCTTTGCCTGCGCGCGCGACCACGTCACGCTGGACAGTGAAACTGCCAGGATCGAGGCGAGGATCAACGCCGACGCCGGGGCGGCGACAGCCCAAGGGGCCCGCTCCACGTAGTTGATTCCTTCAGCGAGGATGAGGCCCCACTCGGGGGACGGCTGATGAGGGCCGAGGCCCAGGAATCCCAAGGCGGCCAAGGCGAGCGCGATTCCCGGTACCCGGAGCATCGAATGCCTGAACACCGGGCCAAGGATGGCCGGGAGGATGTAGCGCCAGAGGATGCGGACCCTTCCCACGCCCAGGACCGGAAGGATCTTCACATGGGGTTGTGCCCTGGCCTCCTGTGCCAAGGCCGCTGTATGGGCGGCCAGGGGTGCCCAACTCACCAAGGTGACGGCTATTGCTGCTCCTTCGGCCGAGGGGCCGGTCATCACGGCAACGATCAGCCCGGCCAGGACGGGCGGAGCGGCGTTGGCTACTTCCAGCGGACCGGTGGCCGCGAGCGGGAAGAGCCCGACGACGATCCCGATCACAAGGCAAGCCAGCACCACGAGCAAAGCCGTCCCCAGGGTGGACACGGCGCCATGCCCCACCCGGGCAAGGAGATCCCGTCCGCTGGCATCGGCACCGAAGGGCAGTTCGAAGCCCGGGCCGGCAAGCCGTGCATGGCTCGAGGTGAACGGATCGCGAAGCAAGCCCGCGGCGACGATGAGCAGCAACGCTCCCGCCGCCACGAGCGGAACGGCGACATCCCGCCGTCGTGGTCTTCCCGGCGAGTCCGGAACCGGAACTGTGCCCGAGCGTAGCGCCGCTCCCACCAGAAGGTATCGGACCGCAGCACTGAGGGAACCCGCCCCGATCGCCAGCATGAGAAGGGCCAGGACTCCTGCCTGCAGCGCGGGTATGTCCTGGGCGCTCGCCGCGCCCAGGACCGCGCGGCCCAAGCCGGGAACCGCGAAGACCTTCTCCACCGCAACCGCCCCGCCGGTGAGGCCGATGAGGACAAGCCCGATCTGGCTCATCACCGACGGCAACGCCCGGCGGAGAACCGCCGCGGTGAGCCTGGCGGGGCTTGCTCCGGCCATCGCCCACGTGGCCACCCATTTTTCGGCGAACGCCAGGCTGGTGGCGTCGGAAAGCAGCCGCCCGATCAGCCCGCCGGCAGGCAGGCCGAGGGCGAGTGCCGGCAATACCGCATGGTCCAGGCCCTGCCAGCCATAGGGCGGAAACCAGCCCAGCCACACGGCACCGACGACAAGGAGCATCGCCGCCAGGAGGAACTCGGGAAGGGCGGTCATGGCCGCCGCTACGACGCCGGACCCCGGCCCGGGGTTCCCGGCCAGGCCCCGCATCACGGCAGGAACGCACAGCGCGGTGGCCATCACCGTTGCAACGGCCACCGCGCATGCCATCAAGGTGACGGACACTCCGAGGGTTTCCACGGTGCCGGGGCCGACCGGCGTATTCGTAATCCAGGAATTTCCCATGTCCCCGCGCAAGACGCTTCCTGCCCAGTCGAGGAAGATGTGTACTGGTCCTCGATCGAGTCCGAGTTCCGCGCGGATCATGCCCAGCGTCTCATCGGTCGCTTCCCGGTCGGCGTACCGGGCCCGCAGGATGGTGTACTCGGGGCGCTGTCCCGAAAGCCAGGGCAACAGCCCGATCAGCACCACTATGGCGAGGAGCGCCAAGGCCCGGGAAGCCGCGGTTTTGATGAACGCCGGGCCTGGCATCAGCCGGCGATTCCTGTCTTGCTGGTGATCAGGGCGCGCTCGCGGGGATCACGTTCGACGTTCCGGATCCTGGCCGATTCGCCTTGGATGACGCGCTCGTGCAGCAGCGGCACGGCAGCATCCTTCGAGAGGATCAGTGCTTCGGCGGCGGCAATTGCCGCCCGGCGCTCCGGGCCTGCGGGGATGGCTGCGGCCTTGCCCAGTGCTGCGTCCACCTCCGGATCGCAGAACTGGGAGATATTGAAGGAGCCTTTGCAGGAGAAGTCGCTGAACATGTAGGCGACAGGGTCGCCGGAGTCGAGGACCGTTGCCCGGGACAGGATGAAGGCGTCGAACTTGCCGGCCAGGGCGTCCGCCTCGATGTGCTGGTACTCGCGGACTTCCTGCTCCACGATGAAACCTGCAGCTTCGAGTTGCTGCTCAAGCTGCACGGCGACCTCGGGCAGTTCGGCGCGGTCCGTGAACGTGCCGAGTTTGATGCGGCGGCCATTGGCAGGTGCCGCTTCCGCCCGCTTCTTCAGCGTGTCGGCATAGGAGGTGCCCTGCCGCTCCTTCGCCGCCCAGGGAAGGGCCGGGCCCAAGAGGCCCTCGGCGATGTCCGCTCGTCCCTCGTAGACCCGTTCGACAAGGGCGGCCCGCTCGACCGACGCCCGGGCCACTGCCCGGACCGACGGATCCGCGAAGGGGCCCGTCTTGGTGTTCAGGTAGAGGGTGTTGGTGCGGGGCATGGGAACTTCGTGGATCAAGTCCGCCTTGACCTGGGCGACCTGGCCTACGGGAATGGCCTCCACGACGTCGGCAGTTCCGGTCCTGAGCGCGGCAGCGCGCGCGGTGCCGTCCGGAACGTACTGGACGTCGACGCCGCTGCTCGCCGCTTTCTCTCCCCAGTAGTCGGCGAAGCGGTTCAGCGTTGCCGAGCTGGTGCCGTCCGCGGACGCCAGGACATAAGGGCCCGTTCCGGCGTTGATGGGGCTCACGACCCCGCCTGGCTTGTAGGCGGATGCGGCGAGGATGGAAAGCTGGGGGCTCGAAAGCCGCTGCGGAACCAGCGGGTCGTCCGTTTGGGTGGTGACGACAACGGCGTTCCCGCCGTCCGCACGGACGCCCAGCTGCACGCCGTCGAGGATCCGCGGCTTGGGCTTCGCGTTGGCCGCCGCCGTCAACGATGCCGCCACTTGCTCGGCCGTCAGAAGCGTCCCGTCATGGAATTTCACCCCTGTGCGCAGTTCGAAGCGCCAGTTCCTGCCGTCCAGTTGCTCCCAGGCCGTTGAAAGCGCCGGCTGCGCATCGCCGAGCGCATCGAGGACAACCAGCGTCTCGGCGGTCTTCCAGCGTGAGAGTTTGAAGGCGTCGTCGCTCAAGGGAGTAAGTCCTGAACGGGGTGGCTGCAGCATGGCTACTTTGATTCGGGAGTCGGTACTGCCGGCCGATGATGCGTTGCCTTGGGCGAAGCAAGCGCTGAGGGCGGCGGCCATTGCGGTGGAGAGGAGTATCGCCGTCATTGCTTGTGGGCGTGGAATAGCCATGGATTGGTGCCTTCTTTCGTGGGTGTGAGTGGATCTAGGCGGGGTGGAGTTGTTGTGTGCGCGGCGCCGGAACGGGTGCCGCAAGGAAGCGGTGGATGAGTGCCGCGGAGGCTGCCGCGAAGATTGCCGACACCAGCCACGGAGCGGCCGCGGCCAGGGATGGTGTGGTGGCCTGTTCATAGAGGGGAGCAAGCGCGACATTGCCGAGCAGAACCATCGTTCCGCCGCAGCTCGCGAGCAGGCCGTAGTAGGCGCCGGTGGGGCG
Organism: Arthrobacter sp. efr-133-R2A-63; assembly: GCF_030209795.1. Taxonomy (NCBI): domain Bacteria; kingdom Bacillati; phylum Actinomycetota; class Actinomycetes; order Micrococcales; family Micrococcaceae; genus Arthrobacter; species Arthrobacter sp. efr-133-R2A-63. The sequence goes on from NZ_JARVRG010000010.1 coordinate 94,801, forward strand.
TCCTGCGGCATATTCGAGGACCAGATCCATGGCAACGGGTGCCACGCACATGTGCCCGAGGGCAAGCGCGGTAACCAGCAGGAACGCCGGCAGCGCAGGGAATACAGCGGGTGCAGGAAGCACGGCCATGGCTGCAATTGCCACGAACCCCAGGCCCTGGACGGCAAATCCCACGGCAAGTGCTGCGCCTGGGCCTTTCCGTTTCATGAGCCCCGCGATGGGCCATTGCAGGGTGATGGTCAGGATGGATGCATAGGCGAAAACCGCGGAAAGTGCCCCCAAGCCGGCGTCGCTCCGTTCCAGTTCGATGGGTAGGCCGAAATAGAGCTGGTTGTAGGCAAAGAGGTTGACGCTGTAGAAAGCCGCGAAGGCGACGAAGCGCTTCTCCCTGAGGCAGGACCAAGCGTCCGACGGCGGTGCGGCGCCCGGGTGCTTCGCGGACGGTGCGACCGCGCTCGCCGTAGTTGCTGGAAGGAACGCGTTGAAGACCACGGCCATCACGGCAAAGACACCCGACCCGGCGAGCAGTGCTGTGTCGAAGCCGGTCTGGAGCAGGATGGACCCGAGCAGGGGACCCGCTACCGCCCCGACTTCTCCGAAGATGACCAGCAGCGCAAAAAGACTGGTCTTGCGGGGCTGAAGGGCGGCTCGTCGTTCTTCGGCCCCGCCCACAAGGCTTTCCAGGGCGGGTGAAAAGAGGGCGCCACCGACCCCCGTGATGACGGCTCCCAGGAGAAAAAGGGGGAAGTCCGAAGCCCAGATCAACAGAAGGTACCCGGAAATCCTGGCCAGGCATCCGGCGATCATGACGGGCCGCGCTCCCCAACGATCCGCGGCGGCGCCGCCCACGAAGAACAATCCTTGCTGGGCGAAGGTGCGGGCCCCGAGGACGATTCCCACGGCCATCGCGCCCATGCCGAAGTCCTCGCGCAGGGAAACCGCCAGGAAAGGGACAACGGAGTAGAAGCCAAGGTTGAAAATGAGCTGGCTGGCCAGCAGGAGCCGCGGCATGGGCTCCGCGCGGGGGTTCCCGTTCATGCCCTGTCCTTGTGGTCTTCTTTGTGCCTGCGCAGACGGGGGATGGAGTTGACGAGCTCCCCGGCCTCCCTGGTCTGTGGCTTGGCGTACACGGCGTCGGTAGGCCCTTGTTCCACGATGCGTCCCTCGGAGAGAACGAGGGTCCGGGAGCACAGCCGGGCGACCGCGGCCAGGTCATGCGAGACAAACAGGAGCCCAAGCCCGTCCCGATGGACCAAATGCTCCATGAGGTCCAGGACGGTGTTCCTGAGCGGAAGGTCGAGCCCGCTCACCGGCTCGTCGGCCAGCAGGACGCTCGGAGCGGGGACCAGCGCCCGCGCAATGGCCACGCGTTGGTTTTGGCCGCCGGAGAGTTCCCGGGGTCGACGCGTAAGCATGCCCGGATCGAGATCGACCCGCTGCAGCGCATCCAGGATCATCCGGCGGTGGTCTCCGTTGATGCGCAGTTGCCTCAGGGGCTCCAGGAGAAGGCGTTCCACGTTCATCCCCGGGTCGAGGCTCGCTGCCGGATTCTGCGGGATGTATTGCACCGCGCGGCGGTACCACCTCAATGACGATGCCGGGCCGGGCGCCACCGGAGTGTCGTTGAACGTGACGGTTCCGGCGTCCGGCTTCTCCAAAGCAAGCAGGATCCGCAGGAGCGTCGATTTTCCGGCCCCCGAGCCACCCACCAGGCCGAGGCTGTCTCCGGCAGCAATCCTGAGGGACACGCCCCGCAATGCGGGCCGGGACTGGCGTTGTGCCAGGAGTCCTCTGCCGGGGTAGCTGAGGCCCAGATTGGAGGCACTCAATACTGCATTCATGCCGTGGCTTCCCGGGGGAGGGCATCGAAGCCGGCATGGGCTGCTTCAACCAACTGCTTCGTGTAGGGGTGGCGGGGCCGCTCCACCAGCGCTTTCATCGATCCCTCTTCGACGATCCGGCCGGAACTCAGGACAAGGGCGCGGTGGCACAATGCCGCTGCCACGGCTAGGTCATGCGTGATGAACAACATTGCGGCCGCGGATCCGGAACGTCCGGACGCAGGGCTGCTCGGCTTCGAATGCATCGACCGCGAATACGAGGTCAAAGCCTCGAGGACCTTGGCCTGGTTGACCATGTCCAATGCAGTGGTGGGTTCATCCGCCACCAGGACGGAACTATGGCAAGCGAGGGCTAGCGCGATGCAGACCCGTTGCAGCTGACCGCCCGACAATTCGCCGCTGAAGCTCTCCATGGTCCGCCCGGCTTCCGCTATTCCTACCGCCTCAAGCAGCTCACGTGCCCGTTTCCGGGCCATGGAGCCTGAAAACCCACCATGCCGCAGCGGGATCTCCAGCTGTTTGCCGAGGTGCACCAGGGGATTGAGGGCCGACATGGGGTCCTGATGTATGGCGGCGATCCCGGCGCGGCTGCTTCGCCTGCGGGACAACGGCACGTCCACACCATTGATCAGCAACTCCCCGGAAAAACTCATCGTGGCCGGAAGCTGTCCCAGGAGGGCCGCCGCGGTCAGGGACTTGCCTGAACCGGAGGCTCCGAGAAGCGCCAGTCTTTGTCCCGGGTCAATAGCGAAACTGACTCCGTCTATCAAGGCGCGTCCCCGGAGGGACACCCTCAAATCTCGGACCAGGAGGGCAGGGTGCATGGCGGACTTTCGGGTAGGAGCGATGATGAGTATTGATGCTATCAATACTCATTCTCATTAAGCGAAATAATGACATGCGTTGAGCCTTGCTCCGTGCCATGCGCGCGACGATTCCCTTAGTCCTGCGTCGCCCCGACCAGGCTTAGCGGCTCGTTATCGCGGCATGGAGAGCTGCGGCGTTTTCGGCGAGCCATGCCTGGCGGCGAAGAATCTTGTCCCCGACGCCTTCGTCCCACATCCGTTTCCAGCCGCCCCCCTTGGTGAGCGCCCGGTGCCTCATCAGATGCCAGGAGCGGTCTGCGGCGTTCCGGGCCACGTGGACTACCTTGGCGCGGTCAGCAGGACCCAGGCCATAGGCGTCCACCAGCACGGCGGCACGGGAGGCGGCGTCGACCCCGCGCATGACGGGATCGCGGTCGGTGACGGGCATCCAGGCGCCCCACCAGAGGAGTAAGTTCGCGACTTCTTCAGCCCGGGTCGCGGGGCGCAGGAGATCGAAGTCGATCAGGGCGACGGCGGTGCCGTCCCGGAAAACGACATTCTCCGGGGTGATGTCCATGTGGGCGAGGAATGTTGCCGGTCCCGCGATCGAGCCGGGGCACCCAAGGGGATCAGCGCCGTCGTGCGGGTACGCCCAGTCCGGTACCCCAAGCGGCTGCACGGCGTCATCGTAGGCCCGCACCAAGCGCGCGACGCTGATGGCGCTCGATTCGTCGGCGACCCGGCGTGGCCAAGGGCGGCCGGCGGCGTCGCCGGGAACGAAACTCAGGGTGTCCCTGCCGCTTTCGTCGATGCCGAGGAAGCGCGGCGCCCCCTGGAAGCCGGCCGATTGGAGGAAATCCAGGACGCGGCGGACCCGCGGAGAAGCGTCGCTCGCAGGGCGCCGCACTGTATCGCCCACCCGGACGAGCCCCTCCGTCACGTCCCCGCCAAGGAGCGGAACGGCAGGTTCCGGCTGGCCACACTCGACGTAGGGACGGGCATCGGTATCCATCGTCCGATGCTGCCACGGCCCGGTCGATGGCGCCAGCCGGTGCGGTCCGGGCAGGAGCGCCTGCTTCAAGCGGTAATGTCATCAGCGATGGAAGATCTGGGCGGCACCGTACTGACAGCGGCTGGAGCCTTTGCCGCGACAAACCTCGACGACCTGCTGGTCTTGTCCGTTCTTTTCTTGTCGGCCAGGACCCGGACGGTGCCAAGACTCTGGAGAATCTGGGTAGGCCAGTACATCGGCATCGGAATACTGACCGTGGTGGCGGCCGCGGCGGCATTGGCGCTCACTCCGGTCCCGGTTGAGTGGGTGGGTTTCCTCGGGCTGGTGCCGCTCGCTTTGGGGTGCTACGCCTTGCTCAAGGTCGCCCGCCCGTCCGGACATCCACCGAAGCCGCGCTCGCTGAACGTGCCCGTGGTTGTCGCTGTGACAGTAGCCAACGGTGGAGACAACATCTCGGTATACATTCCGCTTTTCCGCTCGCTGGGGCCGGCGGCCTCGGTGACGACGGGGCTCACCTTCGCGGTGATGGTGGCGGTGTGGTGCACAGCCGGCTTCTGGCTGACAGCGCACCCGAAGGTGGGTGTGCTCTGCCGCCGGGCTGGAAACCGGGTTATTCCCGTGGTGTACATCGCCCTCGGGATCACCATCATTGTCCGCTCCGGAGTCGTCGCCCTGCTGGTGCAGCCCTGATCTGCACGTAGCGTGCAGGTTTCTCCCATTCGGAAGTGATATGACTGCGGGTGGGTTTCAACCGGAAGCGCGCAGGAGGATTGGCAGGGTATGTTCCGAGGTTGGTTTGTTGTAGGCGCTCTGGTGGTGCTCTTCGTGGCGGCGGCTGTGTTGGGGTTCGGAGCCATCTTCCGGGCCAAGAGTGTGGCGGCACGGATTGACGCGGCCGCGGCGGGGCTATTGGCCGCAACCATGGCGGCGGTAGGGCTCGGATGGGCCCCGCTAGGTGTCGTCCCCTTGGGAGCAGCGATTGGCCTTGTCTTCCTCCTTTTCGTCATCAGAATCGTGTACAGGAGCTCGGGTCCCGGCGAGGCGGGGCGATGGTCCGCCATCTACAACGCCCTGGTGGCGGCGCTTTCGGGCTGGGTGCTGCTTTCCGCGTCGAGCGGAGCCGGATCGGTGTCGGATCATCCAGGCCACCAATTGGGCATCATCCTTGCCGACATCATGGGCGCCCTGCTCATGATTTTCGCCGCCACCGGGTGGGTGCTGGGCACCTTCGCGATGCCGGCCGAGAGCAAATCGCACGCCGTTCCTCGATGGAAGGGCATGCGCGAGGCGCTGATGGCTGCTGGACTTGCCGTCGCGTTGTTCGCGATATCCTAGCCCGATCCACCCAGCCCGGCACCGCCCTGAACGACCGGGTGGTGGCTTTAGAATGGAGCCATGATCGATATTTCGGTCGAGAAGATTGCCCTTCTCCTGATCATTGCCGTGTTGGTCCTTGGGCCGACCAAGCTTCCAGAGTATGCAAGGAAGCTTGGTCGGCTCATCCGCGAACTGCGGCGCATGGCCTCCGGCGCGCAGGAAAAGCTCCGGCAGGAGCTCGGCCCGGAATTCGAGGACATCGATTGGCGGAAAATGGATCCACGCCAATACGATCCTCGCCGCATTATCCGTGAAGCCCTCCTCGAGGACGAACCGCTGCCTGAGCCTTCCATCCCAGCCCAAATGCAGCATCCTGTACAGCCTCCCGCCCGCCCGGTTATGCGGCTGGCGGCCGGGCAGAAGGCCCCTTTCGACGACGAGTCCACCTGATCCGTCAGTCGAGGCGCGGTGTGCGCGGGGGAGCGGTACGACGCTCGCCTGTTGCTTCGAAGGCCGCAGCCAAGGCGAGCAGTGCGGTGTCGTCATAGGCGCGCCCGGCGAACGTGAGCCCGACGGGCATGCCGATATCGCTCATGGTTCCCATCGGCACTGTGACGGTCGGGATTCCCAGATGCCGCGGAACGAGGTTGCCGTTGGCCACCCAGACGCCGTTGCGCCAGCCAAGATCGGCTGAGGATTCGTTGATGTCCATGTCCGCCGGTCCGACGTCGGCGGCGGCGGGGAAGATGACGGCGTCCAGCTTGAGACCGTCCATCCATTCCTCGAGGTCCACCCGCCGGGTCTCTTCGAGTCCGCGCAGGCCTTCTTCGAGGAACGGGATGTCGGTGACGGACGCGACCCGACGCGCGCGGATGTGCGCGGGATAGTCGGCGATGTCGTCGTCGAAGCCGTCATAGCGGTCCGGAAGCGCCCCTTCCGGGTGCGGGAAGATCGCCCCGCCGTCGACGTCGGCCAGGCTGTTGAGCGCCGGGTCGCCGTTTGCCGAGAGGAAATCGTCCCAGGCCCACGCCGAGAGATCGACTATTTCCCGCCGGAGGAACTCCGGGCTCACCAGTCCGCGGGTGGCTATGGTAGGTGCGCCCGGGCGGTCGCCTTCGTAGTTGGAGACCACAGGGAAGTCCACCAACACCACCTCGGCACCGGCGGCTTCGAGGTCGCGCCGGGCAGCCTCCCATAGGTCCATCACCGAATCGCGCGTCCGGATTCGTTGGCCCGTGGGGCCGCCGATGCCCGGAGTTTCGCTGGTACCGGCCTCGAAGTCTGCGTTGATGTACATGCGCGGCACTCCGAGGCGTTTCCCCTTCAACGGCGAGCGGGCGCCGTCGAGGTCGGATGGTGCCAGCGCCGGATAGGAAGCCGGACGGACCCTTGACGCGGCCGGGACCTCCACCCACGGCTGCGCACGCCAGAAGTCGCCGCGGGTTTCGGCGTCGTCGGCAACGATGACATCGAGCAGTTCCAAGAGGTCCGCCATGGAGCGCGTGTGGGGGACCACCACATCCATGGTGGGGACCAGCGGCCAGTTGCCACGCACTGAAATGACTCCGCGCGAGGGGGTGTAGGCGCACAAGGCATTGTTCGACGCCGGTGCGCGGCCACTTGACCAGGTCTCCTCGCCCAGGCCGAAGGCTCCGAAGCTCGAGGCGGTCGCGGTTCCCGAGCCGTTCGAGGATCCGGATCCGAAGGCCGCGGTGAGGAAATCGCCGTTGTAGGGGCTCTCGGCGCGTCCATAGACGCCGCGCTGCATGCCGCCGTTGGCCATGGGTGGCATGTTGGTCAGGCCGATCAGCACAGCGCCTGCCGCGCGGAGGCGTTCGATGGTGAAGGCATCGCGTTGGGCGATGAGGTTTTCGAAGGCGGGGGAGCCCGCGGCGGCCGTGAGCCCTTTGGCCAGGTAGCTGTCCTTGGCAGTGTAGGGAATGCCGTCGAGGGGCCCGAGGACGCTGCCGTTTGCCCTGCGTTCGTCGGAGGCCCGGGCATCGGCGAGCGCTTCGGGATTCATCACAACCAAGGCGTTCAATGTGATGCCGTTGCGGTCGTAGGCGTCGATGCGGTCCAGGTACGCCTGGGTGAGTTCCTCGCTGCTTACCTCGCCTGTCTCCAGCGCTGCACGCAACTGCGCAATGGAGGCCTCGACGACGTCGAAGCGGCTCATCGTGCAGCCGGCCTGGTGAGCGTGGGCTGCTGTTGCGTGATGCAGTGGATTCCTCCGCCCCTGGCAAGGATTGGCCGGGCGTCCACGGTGACGACGCGGCGGCCCGGATACGCCTCGGCCAGGATTTCCGCGGCCAAGGCGTCGGCCCGTTCTTCGCCGTAGCCGCACGCAATCACGCCGCGATTGACCACGAGATGGTTGACGTAGCTCCAATCGACGAAGCCTTCTTCATCGCGCAGGGTCTCGGGTGCGGGAAGCAAGGTGATCTCGAACGGCTTGCCTGTGGCGTCCTGTTGGGTTTCGAAGAACCGTTGGAGGGTGCGGCTGACCTCGAAATCGGGGTGACCTGGATTGGTCTGCGAGTGCAGCAGGACCCGGCCTGGCGAAGGAAGTGTCGCCACCATGTCGATGTGGCCGCGCGTACCGAGGTCTTCGTAGTCACGAGTGAGTCCCCGCGGCACCCAGACGGTGTGGGTAGTGCCCAGCGTGCGTGACAGCTCGGCTTCGACGCGTGCCTTGTCTGCAGAGGGGTTCCGGCGTGGATCCAGTTGGACGGTTTCGGTGGCGAGCACGGTTCCTTCACCGTCGACGTGGATGGCGCCGCCTTCGTTGACCAGCAAGGAAGTAACCAGTTCCGCGCCGGACGCTTCGGCGACAAACCGGGCCATGCCCGCGCTCTTCTGCCATTCGGACCAGGCCGGTGCGCCCCAGCCGTTGAAGATCCAGTCGACTGCGCCCAGCACGCCGGGACGTTCGTCGTCGACGACGAAGGTGGGTCCGACGTCGCGCATCCAGAATTCGTCGAGGGGAGCCTCAAGCTGTTCGATCCCGGCGCCCAGCATCCGGCTGGCCCTGTCCCGTTCGCTGGGGTCGACCACCATGGTGACGGGCTCGAACTCGGACACCGCGTGCGCGACGGCGGTCCATGCCGCATACGCTTCTTCCGCCGACGCGGCGTCGTCGCCCAAGGTCAGGCCAGTGCGGGGGAACGCCATCCAGATGCGCTCATGGGGTGCGGTTTCGGCCGGCATTCTCCAGGCCATGGAAGCCTCCTCTGTGTTGGTGAGGTGAAAATTGTTATTGATCGCATGATCAATAACAGGAAAGCTACTTTAGACTGGTCTGTGATGTCAAGCACCATACAGAAACGCGCTGCGCGGAAGACGCCGGCCGAACGCGCTGCCGAAATAGCCGAGGCCGCCCGGGAAATAGCGCTCGAACAGGGGCTTTCCGCCATTACACTGCGCAACGTGGCGGCACGGGTGGGCGTGGCCTCGGGCCTCGTGGCGCATTACCAGCCCAATGTGGAGGCCCTCGTGGCGGGCATTTTCGCGACCATCGTGGCGGCGGAGACCGAGGAGGTTGCCGGCCTTCTGGAGACGCAGCCGACTCCCAAGGAACAGCTCGGAATGCTCCTCGAAACACTCATGGACGGCAGCCGCCTCGATGTCACGGCAATCTGGGTGGAGGCGTGGACCCTGGGGCGCCGGAACCAGGCGCTCGCAGCCTGCGTCCGTGAGCAGATGGATGCATGGCAGGCGGTGGTGCAGCGCGTCGTCGAAGCGGGGATCGACGCCGGTGAGTTCGAGACGTTCGATGCTCCGTCTGTCGCCTGGCAGATCCTGGGCATGGTGGACGGGCTGAATGCCCAGGCCTTGGTGCGCTGGGACGGCGTCAGCGACCGCGGTACGCACCTGGCCCGCGCAGTGGAAGGCATGGTGGGTGCGGCCCGCGGTTCGCTGCTGCCGGGCGGTGCCCCGCCCATAAGCCCGGACTCTTAGTTCCGCAGGTAGTGTTCCAGCCGCTCGAACTCCGGTTGGGAAAGCTCGCTCGCGACGGCGGCAGCCCCCACCGCGCAGGCCGCCGCGAGGCTGCTTTCCTCATCGAGGCCGGACGAGAGTGCAAGCACGAGGGCAGCACAGAAAGCGTCACCGGCCCCCACGCTGTTGACGACGCTCGTCTTGCTCGCAGGTGCGTGGGCGGTCTTGACCCCTCGCGTGTACATCGACGCACCGCCTGCGCCGTAGGTCACGGCCACGCGTTTGGCGCTCCGGAGCTCGGGGATGAGCTCGTACTCCGATTTGTTGACGATCACCAGCTCGCACCGCTCTAGAAGTTCTCCCGGGAGTGCCTGTGCCGGGGCCGCGTTGAGGGCGAAGAACCCGGACGTGCGTCGAGCGGCTTCGAGCACGGCATCGACGGAGATCTCCAGCTGTGCGAGTACAGGCCCGCCATCGGTGAAATCGACGTGGTCGAGCGAAACCATGGCGTTGGCTCCAGGAGCCACGGCGATCTGGTTCTCGCCCTCGCTGTCGATCACGATCAAAGCGGTACCGGTCGGCGCGGAAACCTGCTTCACTGCGGAAATATCAACCCCGGCACGGTCCAAGGCCTCCGTCAGGAGCCGGCCGTCCGCATCCGCGCCGACGGCCCCCACCATGCGCGCGGCGCCACCCAGCCGTGCGGCAGCCGCGGCTTGATTGCCGCCCTTTCCGCCGGGTTGACGGTTGAGGGCGCCTTCGCCGATGGTTTCACCGGGGGAGGGCAGGCGGTGGACGCGGCATGTGAGATCGACGTTGAGGCTGCCGACAACGGTGAGCGTGCTGGGGATGGGCATGGACTGTCCTTCGGGTGGTGCTGGATTGCGGTGCCGGGTTTCCGGCCCCGTGCCGGAAGCCTTGTTCATCGAAAGCCCCTTTAGTTCGCCGCCGGCAAGGACAGGATCCGTTCCAGGAGGTGGGCGGCGGCGTCGCCCTTGACGGACAGCACAACCCGGGACGCCCGTTCCGGCACCTGCAGCGCGCCCGCGACTCCGCCGTCGATCCGCTCACAGCGGGTCTTGCCATGGGCCTCGCCGGTGCTCGTGTCGACGGAAATTCCGACGTACGGGGCGTCGTCGAGCTCCAGGGCGCCGACGGCGATTGCCGCCGCCAGCGGATCGTGGAGGGCGGCGCAATGCTCACCGAAAATCGTGTTGTAAAAGGCGAAATACTGCACGAGCATCCCGGAGAGCGCATCGGCCACCGGGTGTCCGGCCGCCCCAAGGGCCGCACGATGGGCCTCATCGAAGCGGTGGTTCATGGTGACGTCCAAGGGAACCATGGTCACCGGCCAGGCGGCCTCCATCACCACGGCGGCCGCCTCGGCGTCATTGAAGATGTTGGCCTCGGCGACGGGGCTGATGTTGCCCGGCACAAACGCGGCTCCGCCCATGATCGTGACATCGCGGACGAGCGACGGGAGTTCCGGGTCCAGTTGCAGCGCGAGGGCCAGATTGGTGAGCGGACCGACGGCGATGACGCGCAATTCACCCGGGTGCTCGTTGGCGAGCCGCACCAGCATCTCCGCGGCAGTCTCCGATTCGAAGGTCAGCCCGGAGTCTTCCAGGACGACCCCGCCGATGCCGTTCTCGCCGTGAACGTGCGGCGCTCCGCCGTCGAACGTTCCCAGGAGGGGATCATGGGCACCCACGGCGACCGGGATCCCGGCCCTCCCGGCTGCATGGAGCAGGTTCAACGTGTTGACTGCCCCCGTTGCGGCGCTGACGTTGCCGCTGACGGTTCCGATCCCGGCCAGCTCCACCTCGGGGCTCGCCAAAAGATAGGCGATGGCGAGGGAATCGTCGATGCCGGTATCGCAATCGAGGTAAAACGGCTGCGGTGTGGTGGTGGTCATGGTGCTCCTTCGTGGGTTGGGTGACTCGGGTCCGGGATCAAGCATGGGAGACGACGACGGCGGGCGCCGCTGCGGCGTTCGCGGCGACAGGGCGCAGGATCAGGGAAGCGGCAAAGGCCGCGAGGGCGAAGCCCGTCGAGATCCACAAGGCATTTTGGTAGCCGGCGATGGTTCCGGCTGCGACGGCGGGTGCGACGACGGCGATACCCACACTGGCCCCGATTCCAAAGCACGCTCCATTGAGGCCGGGCACGGAACCCGGAGCCGATTTGGGCGAATTCAATACGGCGATGCCGCTGACGGTGCTCTGGAACTGGCCGAGATACAGGACGCCCATGATGATCAGCAAGCCGAACACCATCCAACGGTCCGCGGCAAAGATTGCGACCGCAACCGCGGCCACCACGATCAGCCCGCTGCTGATCCGCAAGGCCTTGAACCAGCCGATGCGCTGGGCGAACCAGCCGGAGAACACCGCGGTGAGCACACCGACGAAGGCTGTGGGCGTCAGGTAGAGGAGGGCGGACATGGAGGCGGACAGTCCGTATCCGGCTTTTGCGTCCTGGCTCAGGAGGATCACGGTGAAGTTCAACGCCGAGAAGATGCCGGCAAGCGTCAGCACGGTGCTTGCCAAAACCGGCCATACCTGGCGCGACCGCAATTGTTCGATGGCGATCAGTGGACGTGCAACGCGCCTTTCCACGGCCACGAACGCCAGCCCGGATACCACGGCGCCGGCGAGATAGCCCAGGGTCCAGATATCGCCCCATCCCGAAGTGGAAGCCTGCCCGATCAGGTTGCTCAAGAGAACCAGGAACGTGCCCAGGGTACCGGCGCCCCACCAGTCCATGCGTCCCTCGCGTGTCCGGGCGGCTCGCTTCGGGACGACGACGGCGACCAGCACGATCGCGAGCACGCCCACGCCGAGGACCAGCACAAAGAGGAATTGCCAGCCGATGGTGTCGGTGATGAAACCGCCCAGGAAGCCGTCGAGCCCGCCGATGCCGCCGTTGACCGCCGAGATGACACCGACGGAAATGCCGAAGAGGCGTTTGCTGAAGCGCTCGGACAAGAGCAGGAAAGAAATGGTGAACGTGGCGCTGGTTGCACTCTGCAGGACCCGGCCCACGAGGAGAACGGTCAGGTTCGGTGCCAAAAGGCACAAGACGGTGCCGCACAACATCATCGAGAGCACGATCAGCAGGGTGCGGCGGCGTCCCAGGAAGTCGCTCCATCGGGAAAATGCCATGCCCAGGACCGCGCCGGTCAGGAAGAACAACGACTGGACCTTGGCCACGTTTTCCGTGGATTCCTGGAAGTGGGCGGCCATGGCCGGCAGGGCGGCCGAGAACAGGCTGGCGTTGAGCTGGTAGCTGAGGATCGAAAGGATGAGCGTGGCGATGAGTATGGGCACTCGGGCTGCTTTTCGCCGAACGGGGAGCCCTGCGGTGCTGGTGGCTTGGGTTGTCATGGACAAACTTCCTTGTTTGAAACAGAACGGCTTGGGAGGCGGCTCAATGCAGGTGTGGCGCAGAGCACAAGGTGGCTTATATGTGAATCATACACGCTTGTTATACAAGCTTGGAATACCCATCGCGTAAACTCTCACTATCGACGAAGGGAGCCATCTTGGACCGCAGTGCTGAAGCCGTTCTTTCGGAGCCGTTGGATGCCACTGCCAACATCCCGCTCCGCGTTGCCGTCTACTCGCGCATCATGAACGCCATCAGGGCCGGGCATTTCCCTGTTTCCTCGCTGTTGCCTTCGGAATCTGATCTGGGTTCGGCGATGAAGGTCAGCCGGACGGTGGTCCGTGAAGCGCTGATGCTCCTCGAAGAAGACGGATATGTGCGCTCCCGCCGGGGCATCGGACGCTTTGTCGCCACCCGCCTGCCGCGGGTTGGCCTGGAACGGATCAGGCCCATGGAGGAGATTCTGGCCGAAGCCGGATCCGCTATCCAGGTCAGCCGTACGCAGCACGTATTGCACCCGTCGTCGTCGGTGTTCACCGCGGAGCCTCTCGGAATCCGGGAAGAGGAGGCCTCCTGGTTCTTCGAGAGCGTCCTCACACGGGATGGCTCACCCATCGCCCTGGTCCAGGAGCACGTGGCAAGCAAGGGGGGTCTCGTTGATCACGACCCTGAAGCGGCGCGGGCCATTGTGGACGACGCCGGGCAAGGGGCGACGCTGTTGGCCAATTTGATCTCGGCCATTGGCCCGGCCTTCGGGCCCGGCGAGACCGATATCGCAGCAGGCACCCCCGGCGTCGCGAGAGGGGAGTTGCTCGAGCTGGACGCCAAGGACCCGGTGCTGATCCTGACCCAGACCGTGGAGCATTCCGGCCAGGTTGTCTACCTGGCGAAGACGCTGGTCAATACCGGCGTAGTCCAGATTGGAATCATCCAGGGAACCTAAGTGCAGGGCTGCCCATTGTCGTGTGGCAGCCCAACTGCTGGGCCGACGCCGGCGAGGGTCCCTGCCTGAGCTTGCGAAGGCTGGGAGCCGGTGGGGACTAGTTGGCCGGGCGCACGGCCCGTCCCGCGACCGCGATCACCAGCTTCTCCGGCAGGAGCTTGACGGCCACCCGCGCAACAAAGGAATTGAGCCGGCCATCCACAACGCTCGGCTTGTTCCCGCGGATCGCGGACATCGCAGTGTCTACCACCTGCTCGGGGGTCCGCATGTTGCCGGCGGCAGCTGACTCACCGGCGATTTCAAAGAACGGTGTGTCCGTGGCTCCCGGGCAAACGGCGAGCACTTTCACGCCCGTGCCTTGCGTCTCCGCCCACAGCGCCTGGGTGAACGAAAGAACGAAGGCCTTCGTTGCGCCGTAGACGGCCATGTGGGGTATCGGCTGGAAGGCGGCCGTACTCGCGATGTTGATGATCGCCCCCGCCCCGCGTTCCACCATGCCGGGCAGGTAGCGAGTGCTGGTGCCGACCAAGGTGGAGCAGTTCAACTGGATCTGCTCCGCGTAGCGATCGGCGTCTGCATGGAGAACGTGTCCGTGTGTTCCGAATCCGGCGTTGTTGACCAGGATGTGCACTTTGAGTCCCAGGGCATCGGTGGCGAGCTGGAGTTCCTTGGCCGAGTCCGGCAGGCTCAAGTCCATGGCCAGGACGGTCACTTCGGTGCCCTGCCCGCGGAGTTCACCCGCAAGCGCATCGAGTTTGTCCTGGCTGCGGGCAACCAGGATCAAACGTGCGCCCTCGGCTGCCAACCTGCGGGCAAACACCGAACCAATGCCGGTGGATGCTCCCGTGATGAGGGCTGTTTTGGCTGAAATGTTCATTTCTACTCCTAATAAACTGACTGTGCGGTTTGTTTTTTGGCTAAGGGTCGAGATCTTTGGCTCGTGGTGCGCCGCATTACTGGCTGGAAATGAACTGACGCTCGACCAGCTCCAAGAGGAGGGTCGCACGTCGCTCGAAGGCGTCGAGATCTTTCGGGCCAAGGGCGTCGGTAACGGACTTCAACCCATCGAATGCGGCCACGATGACCGTTGCCGCATCGTCGGGATCCCCTGAAAACATCAGGACGCCGCTCGCGCGGCCCCGCTGAAGAATGCCGGCCACAAGATCCACCCATGCCGCCAGGGGTGAGGTGCCGCCGGCATTCTCGCTTGTGGATGCCAGGTGATTGGCCAAGTGAACCACGCCCCACGCGGACGAGTCGCTCAGGACTGTTCTGACCATGAATTGCCCGAGATGGCGCAATTCTTCGAGCGGGTTGTTCTTGCTGAGAATTTCCTCATGGACGCGAAGCAGCCACCGTGCCTTCTGCTCATCGACGACGGCCTGGGCCAACATGGCTTTCGACGAGAAGTGGAAGTAGATGGCTCCCTTCGTGAGCCCGACTGCGCGGATGATGTCGTCCATCCGGGTCTGCTCGAAGCCCTTGCGCGCAAAAACCTCCGCGGCAACCCGAAGGATCTCATTCCGGGTGGCCGCGCCCTTGGGTGTGCTGCCTGTGTCTGCGAATTCCACCCTACCAAGCTACAAACCGACCAGTAGGTATGTCAATGTGGGTAGTTCACCGGCATCGATCATCCGACGGGCACGCCTTGCCGATAGGATTTGGGCATTTAATAGGGGCGCAACAGCAGCGGTTGCTGCTCTGGCAGATTCCGGGAGGAGTGGGGGAACCCAATGCGCGATGAAGCGCTCTTCGAGGCTTCCGTCAATCGGGAGCTCGTTCATAAGCGCTCCGTTTCGGAAGTCTTCTTGACCGACTTTGTCCAATCAAGCTCCAGGCGGTTTGTCGCGGGAGCGCAATGGCCGCGATGGCATGTGTTTTATGGATCGCCCGACGGTTCGCCGGACTCTGCGCTGATGGCTGAGACCTTGAGGCAGGCAGTGATCTTCTTGTCCCATTTGTGCGGAGTGCCCTTGAGTCATACGTTCCTCATGCCGTACATGAGCATTTCGGTGGAGGCCGCGCTCCTGGATCCCTTGGTGCCCACGCAGGTTGCCGTCGGGCTCGACGTGAAGGATATGAAGCTCAGTGGAGGGCAATTGTCGGCACTGACGGTGTCCGCCCGGTTCGTTGTTGACGGCACTCCCGTAGGGGGAGGGGCGGCCGCAGCCCGCATTGTGAATCCCGTGACGTATGAGCGATTCCGCGGGACGGTCCGCACCGGGCTGCCCACCGCCGGCGAAGACTTACTGGCGTGTGTCGACGTCGGGCATGCCACCCAGCGGAACGTGATGCTCGGTCAAAGCAGCCGCCCGCTCATTTGGCCGTTGCGTGTCGATCCGACGCATCCGATCTTCTTTGACCATCCCCTCGACCACGTTCCGGGAATGCTGTTGGTGGAGGCCGCGAGGCAGGCTGTACGGGTGGCGACGTCCCGACCGGATGCCGATTTTGCCCTGTTTGAGGCGGAATTCATGAGGTTGGTCGAGTTCAGCTATCCCGTGGATGTTGCGGTGACGCAGCTCGACTCCAATATTGGGCGCGGCGTGGTGAAGGTCCGGTTGTTGCACGAAGGAGAGACCCTGGTGTCCTTGTTGGCCCGGGTCAAAGAGCCACGCTGATTCAGGGAGTCTCCGAGCCCTGCCCGCGTATCGGCGCAATGGCCGGCATCATGAAACGCCACATGTCCTCAATGCGTTTGAGGACGTCGCGTCGTTCCGTCAGCACATTGGAGACCATCTGCACGCCAGTGAAAGACGCCACCAGGTACCGTGCGAAGTCGCCGGCATCAACCTCGGGCCGCACGTCACCCTCGAGTTGGGCTTGGCGCGTCAGCATCTCCATGGTGGTGACCCAATCCTGGTACGGACCTTTGACGTCTCCGTTGAACGCCGAAGCTTCAAATGTCAGCCGGATTCCGGCCCTGACCACAGGCTCGTCGAGTAGCTGTTGCCCGAACGTGCGGCACATGGCGATCATCGTCTCCAGTGCCGGCAGGCCGGCGGAGGCGATCTTCTCGCCAGCGACGCGCACAATGTTGTGCTGTTCGGCTATGACGGCCAGCGCCAGGTCTTCCTTCGACTTGAAATGGAAATAGAGCGCGCCTTTGGTGACCGAGGCGCGCTCAGTGACGTCGCTTAGGCTCGCATTCCCATAGCCGACCTCTTCAAAGATCGACGCTGCACCCTCAATGACTGCCGTTCGGGTGGCTTTGGCACGTTGTTGCATGATCCGCGTGGAGACCTCTCCGGTTTCTGCGTCCGGGATACTTGAGTACATGAAGCTGGCGGACCGGGGGACCTGTGGGTGCGATGTCAACATGTGTTGACGATGTGCCCCGGGTTCTGGTCCTGGGTTCGTCGGGTTTCATTGGAAGCCGGGTTGTAGCCTCACTCGCCGGGTCCGGAGGGGCGCAGGTTGTGGCACTCTCGCGAAAACCGGTTGCAAGACTACGAAACAATAACGCTACCATTGCGACCGCCGACATTTCCGTCCCGGGGAGCCTGCTCCCTTTCTTGCGCGATACGGATGTTGTCATCCATGCCGCATCCTATGTGGGCTCCGACCCCCGCCTTGCCCACGCGATCAACGAGTCCGGCACCAGCGACGTCATTGAGCAGTGCAGGGAGGCAGGAGTTGCCCGGCTGATCTATGTCAGCACGTGCAGCGTTTACGGAAGCGGCCCTCACCGGGGCATCCGTGAATCCGAGGCCCGTTATCACCCCGCCTCGGTGGCCAGCGCCAGCCGTGCCGTCGCCGAAGAGCTGGTTCTCGGCCGCGGCGGGGAAGTTGTCCGCCCCAACCTCGTGTTCGGTGCGGGAGACCGCTGGTTTGTCCCGGGCCTGCTCAAGCTGTTGAATGTGGCTGGAGGCTGGCCAGGCGACGGATCGGCGCTGGTTTCGCTCATCGGCGTGGAGGCGCTCGGAAGGCTGCTTTCCGGGCTCGCGTTGGCCCCTCCGCAACCCGGACAGGCGTTCCACGCCGCATATCCGGAACCGGTTCCTGTGTCAGTTCTCCTGCAAAGCGTTGCCCGGGTATGCGGCGTGGAATATCCGAGGTTCCTGGGTGATGACGAACGTGCCGGCTCGGCCTTGCGCGCGGCCGGATTCAGCGGCCATCAGATTGACCTGGTGACGAAGGATCACTGGTACTCCTCTGAACGCCTTTGGCGGATCTCCGGGCGCGAACCGGAAACGTTCCGCAGCGCCCTCGGCGAATTTGCTTCTTCCTACGAAGCTTCCCGGCGACCCGATCGGTCATAAACCGGTTGAACGGTTTGTTTATTGGCCTTCCAGTCCCTAGACTTCAATCCAGTGGCTCGTTGCGATTGCGACAACAAGCTGAAGGGCAGGAATGGGGGGAGGTGCGGCCGAGAAATCGACCGCACCTCATCTGTCCCGAAGCTGCCGGGTTCGATTTCCTATCTCACATCGTTGTGGTTTAGTATTGACGAGTTGCTCCGGCGGGGATGGAAGTCCCTGGGGGCAAAGTTCGGGGCTGTGGCGCAGCTGGTAGCGCACCTGCATGGCATGCAGGGGGTCAGGGGTTCGAGTCCCCTCAGCTCCACCGAAGAAAAGGGAATCACCCGAGAGGGTGGTTCCCTTTTTCGTCTCTCCGTGGAAAACGCGTGGTCTGCCCAACTAGCTCGCAGTTAACGTCGTTTTCAGCCCTCAAAACGACATCAACTGCGAGCTGATATGTGGGTCTGGTTGTCAAGAGGCATGGATGAGCGGCTCCTGGTTGT